>JBFMAK010000004.1 GCA_040755695.1 Candidatus Diapherotrites archaeon
GACAAAAGAAAGTTCGGTCAAATAAGACAAAAGATAAATGTGAGGAGAATAACAGCAGCACTCACAAGAGCAATACTACACAACTTCTCAATGAAACACCTTTACAGCTGATTTTTGTCCCAAAGCCCCTGCATTCAATAAGAAATAAATACTGCCTTGAACTAATTCTTTTAAAGTGGTTTAATATATGGCAAAAAAACCCGCAACTGAACTAAGACATGTAGGCATTGGAAGGCTGCCTAGAACAAAAGCTGTTCCAAGCAGGGGAATGGCTGAATTGGGAATGGAATATTGGAAGACTCCTCTCACAGTAAAGATAAGGCGTTGGCCTAAGACACTTGAACCAGAAAAATTCGAGAAAAGAAAGTCTGAAACTTTAGGAATCAAAAGAGCAGTAACTAGAGAAATGCATATTCAAGGAAAAATAGAAAAAGAATTAATGAGAAACAGGCAAATAATCAAGAAACTGTTGTTAGATCGAAGAATAACTTCCCCTAAATTATACAGCAACAAAGAAATTCGAATAAAGGCCGCAAATGTCTTGGAAAAACAAATAAAAAGCATTGGAAAAATTGACGATAAATATAATAAAAAAATGGCTGAGGCAAGAGACTCAATAAAAAAAGCAATTGAAGCATTAAACAAAAACATGGTTGGAACAGCAAGAGACTACATTAAAAAAGCAGTAATTGGTTTAAAGGAGAGAAATATCAACTTAATTGATATGACGAGAATAGAGAGAGAAAGGGAGTTCCTGCTAAGAGCAAAAGACTTAGAGAATGCAAGAAATGCAAACAGCCAAGCATTAAATCTCATAAAATATAATGTCATAAATCAACTGCAAGAAAAAACTGTAATCCCAGAATCTCTGAGGAAAGAATACACAAAAAAAATCAGAGAAGCCATCACAAAAATAAGACCTCAATTAAGAAAGGAATGGATTGAAGAAATGAGCAGGATAGGAGAAAAAGAGTTCAGAGAAGAACAATTGCTTAGGCATGAAAAAGCAACAAGAATTTACAGGCATAGAACAAGAGGATTCTACTACCCTGAATACATCCAAATAAGAAAAAACATGTGGTACATACTTCAAGCAGTAAACAGGGGAGACATTAAAGCAGTTTTCAAATACTATGCTGAAGTACAGAAAAGATTGAATGCAATAAACGAAGAAATTAAAAATAGATTAGCATTGCCTAAAAATGCATGAAAAGAAATGATTTGAATGCCGTCGTTGATTCAAAGGGGAATTGCAAGAGAGGCTGGAGGCAAGCTTAAAATAACTGATTCTGCACTCAAAGAAAGATTCTGGCGCATTGCAAGGCTTCAGAGCAAAAGAAGAGCAAAAGAAAAAGCAAAGCATATTTCTTGGGGCAAGCAACTCCTCTTTCCATTGCTTGACATTGCCCTCAATAGAATCAACTCAGGAAAAAAATTTGACGCAAAAGAAATGTTCATTGAATACAGAAGCAAAGGCGGCAGAGCAGGAATACACCAATTCATTCATGCAATCGATTTATTCAAAAACGCCAAAACAAAAGAAGAATTGTTTCATTTAATGGAAAGGCACAGGACTTTCAGTGATGCAGCCAAAGACTATTGGGAAAGACTTCCAAAAGAATTAAAGATGTCAAGGTCAGGGCAGTTAGCGCAGGCGAGAATTGAATGGTGGGAGAACCTCTCCTTAGAAGAAAAAGAGGGATTAAAGAGAAAAATACTGGAAAGGCAAAACCTTTCATTTAATAGAATTGCCCTAGAAACAAGAGAAAAGATAAGGAAAGCAGTTGAGTTAGACAATAAAATCAAATTCATTGAAAACGCAAATTTTGCAGGAAAATTAAAGCATTATCCTGGCATTCCAGAATTAATGCGTTCAAGCTGGGAGGCAGCATATGCCAAAATGCTGATGAAGGCAGGAAGAACCTATATTTACGAGCCAATAGGCTTTCCGATGATTGACCCACGCAATGGAGCTATAATTGCGTATCACCCGGATTTCATTGAATTCAAGCCATTAAAAGAAAAGGGTTTTAGTGCAAGATTCACTGAAGTAAAAGGCTTCCTGACAGATTACGGACTAAAAAAAATTGAATTATTCAAAAAGTATTATGTTGATAATGACCTGAGTGGCTTGAATGAAGAGCAAAAAAGAAGGATGAGGCATTATATTAAAAGTCAAAGAAACCTTTTGTTTTCATATTACAGGATTCCAGTAAACCAGAAAATAAATTTTTCTGTTGTGGGAGAAAAGGCGTGGAACCCAAAAACAATGGAATTCAATAACAGGAAAGGATTAATTGAAAGAATAATAAATAGGTTTCCCGAGCTAAAAAAAGAAGTTTCCTTGATTCCCTCAAACACGCAGCTGGAAAAAGAGTCAAAGAAGGCCTCGAACGGGAAAATTAAGCTGAAAAAAGTTGAAGAATCAAAGGGAAGAACAAGGATTGGCAGAAAACAAACAAGAATATTCCAAGCGGGTGTAGCAAATCTCGTAGATAAATGCACCAATTCACTTATAACTATGTTGAATTCAGTGCGCTGGACAAAAAAAATAGAACCCCGTCAAATTGAATTGTGGGTGATGGCCCTAATAAAATTTTATGATTTGATGAGCAAGAAAGAAAAAAGATTCTATTTAAATCGTTTAAGAGAAGAAGCAGCAATAGCTGATACGCCGGCAGTTGTTTTGACTGGGTTAAGCCTTACAAAAGGGTTATGTAATCTATTTGAACAAGAAATAAGACACAGAGAAGAACCTTACATAAAAGAGGTAACAAAGCAATTAGAAATAATAAAAAATAATTGCGATAAAATTAACTCTGATATTAAAAACACTGTTAGCAACGAAACCTATGTAATCCAATATAGGATTGCACAAGGCATATCAAAGATGTATGAAGAAAGCTTAAAAGAAAAAGAAGAGGAAATAAAATGATTTCTTTTTCTGTCATAATTCCTGCATTCAATGCAGAGAAAACAATTGCAAGAACATTGGATTCTGTTCTGGCGCAGAAGGGAAAGGATTTTGAGGTTATTGTAGTAGATGATGCAAGCACTGATGGAACCAGAAGGATTCTTGAGGGATACAAAAAGAAAATTAAGATAGTTCGCAATGAAAGGAATAAGGGCAGGAGCTATACAAGGAATTCGGGGGCAAGAAAAGCAAGAGGGAAAACAATAGTATTCCTTGATAGCGATGTTACTGCGGAAAAGGGATGGCTCAAGAAACTGGTTGAGCCTTTTGAAGAAGAAAAAGAATTATTTGCAGTGAGCGGAGAGGTTTGCGGAACAAGTGACGGAAGCATTTCATCTGATTTCTTCTGCTTTGCGATTGGGGCATCAAAATTTCAAGGATATAATGTGGCGTTCGACAGGAAGAAGTTTCTTGAAATGAAAGGCTTTAATGAGAAACTAAGAAATTTCGAGGACCCTGAATTAACATGGAGGGCATTCAATAAAGGCCTTAAATTAAAGAAGGTTGAAGCAAAAGCATTCCATCAAGCGTATCATTTCACTGAAAGAATAAAATCAAACTTCTATTACGTTTTCTATGATGCAGCAGTAATAAAAAAATACTTTTATTCAGTAATTGAAAATTTAAGCAGTTTTGTTTTTAATGCGCCAAACAATCTGAGGCAGACAGTGGGCTTTTATGTGCTCTTCATTGCCTCACTGCTTCTTGCAGTTCTTTCGCTAATTGCCACGGAAAACATTTTTTCCCTGCTATTTTTTTTCCTGCCAAGCCTTTTCGGCGAGGTAAGAATTATTTCCTTGAGAAAAAGAGTTCAATACAAGAACAATTTTGCTTTGATTATGTTTTACGCTTTCTTTGCGTTGCTGGCTTTCTCTTTGGTGAAAGGCTTTGTTTTCCTTTACGCTTTGATTTACTCGCCTAAAATTTGAACTATTACTTCCCTGTTCCTTGGCCTGACATCCAATTCAATGAATGTAATCTGCTGCCAGGTGCCAGTTGCAAGCCTTCCTTCATTAAATGGAATGACAAGGTCTGTTTTAAGGAGGGAGGAGCGAACATGACTATGACCATTGCCGTCCTCCCAGGCAAGCTGATGTTCATAATGCCCTTTTTTTGGAATAATTCTTTCAAGAAAGCTCGGGAAGTCTTTGAGGAGGCCAGATTCAAATTCTATTGTGGTTAAGGCGCAGGTGCTTCCCACAGCAAAGAGGCAGGCAATGCCTTTTTTTAATTTTGAATTAGAGAGAATTTTTTCCAGTTGGTCTGAAATATTGGTTAATTCCAATTCCTTTTTTGTGTGGAGCTTAATTGAATCAGAATAAACCTTCATTTATTTCACTTTAATTAATCTTCCAAAAGCATTACTGGAATGCCGTCTTCAATTTTGTATTCGCGCTTGCATTTGACGCACTTGAGCTTGTTTTGTGCCTTCAAGTATTTTAGGTCTGACTTGCATGCAGGGCAGGCTAATACTTCCAATAATTCCTTGCTTAATTCTTTGTGTTTTTCTTTTTTTGCTTTCTTCATTTCCTTGCCTCCAGAACTTCCCTGTACAATGATTCAATTTTCCCTGCAATTATTTGTGCATCGAATTCCTTTAATGCCTTATGCCTTGCATTCCTGCCTAATTCTCTTGCTTTGCCTTCATCTTTGAGGAGCGCCTTAATTTTCTGCTTTAATTGTCTTGCATTCCCTTTCCTGAATATTAGCCCGTTTTTTTCATTGTCTATCTGGTCTCTTATGCCGAAGGCGTCTGAGGCGATTACAGCGCAACCTGAAGCCATTGCCTCTAATATTACTACAGGCATTACCTCGAAATAGGACGGAAGGACAAAAATTGAGGCAGAAGAGAAAAGTGCGGGAAGTTCCTTGTGCGGCACAAAGCCAAGGAATTTTGCTTTGATTTTGTTTCTTGAAGCCAATTGCTCTAAGGCCTTTCTTTCAGGGCCTTCGCCTGCAATTATTAATTCATAATCTTTTTCTGCTTTCAATGCGTTCAATAGGAGGTCAAGGCCTTTTTCTTTTGCCAGCCTTCCAGCAAAGAGAATCCTGTTTGGAATCTTTTTTTTTGGGGCAAAAATTTTTGTGTTCACAAAGTTTGGAATGAATTCAACTTTCTCTTTCTCCCGGACTTTGGATTGGATTATTTTTTTTATTTCAGAGCTCAATGCAATTATCCTGTCTGCTTTATCATAGACTTTTTTCTGGGCTGAATCAAATAAGTGCGTGAAGAAAGTCCTATGAAAATCCATACCTGGCAGGTTGTACCAATTATGCTCTGTGTACACTAAAGGCCTTAAGCCGAGGAAAGGCACTGCTGTGAGGGCGTAATGGCAGTGAATTATTTGGCCTTTTACAAGGGATTTTTTTGTGTGGCAGTTCAGCATTGAAGTTAAAGTATGAAGCCTTTCATTTCTGATCCAGTTGAATCCTATGTTCACTGAATTTGAAATTGAGCTGTGAGATGCAAATAATTGGCTTTCATGGCCTCTTCTTTTGAGTGCTTTGATTAATTCGAATTCTAATACTTCAATGCCTCCTCCTTTTGGGGGAAAGCAGTCAATTACTGTTCCTGTACTCACAAAAGTGATTTTCATTTCAGTCACTTGACTCTTTTCTCGTATAATTCTTTTAGTATCCTCACAATCATTGAGCTTACAATCAATTGGACTGCAATTGAGATGAAGAGCAGGCCTGTTATTGGGACAATCCAATGGAATCCAGGCCTTGTGAAGAAAATTATTGAGAGGCCTGCAATGAATAGAATTAATCCAATTACGATGTAGCGTGTGAGGAGGAATCTATCGTAAGCCCACTTGTAGGCTATTGCTGTGTGCAGTTGGTCATATAATAATTTCACTATGAAGTTTGCGAGAAAGCCGAAGAATATAAGGTTGACTCCAATCAAAAGGAATGCTATAATGAAAATAATTCTCCTTAAACCGAATTCAATGAATGGCACAGAATTGAAAATCAAGGGATGAAATAATGAGAGGCCTATTGCAATGAAAATTATTCCGAGGCCACCGAACAACCTGAAAGGATTGTATAATTTGGTTATATCAAGGATTGAAAGAAAGAATTTGAGGCCGTGGCCCACACTGCTTAGTTTAGAGGAGCCAATCCTGCCCTTGTAAGGAATTGCCTGAAATAAAATATTCCAGCCTTCATGGATTGCCTTTGTGGTCATTGCAGGCGTGAACTCCAAGCCGCCTGGAAGCGAAACAAGTTTTGGAATCAATTTTCTTTTGAAGACCCGCATTCCAGAAGCAGTGTCTTGTACTTGCCCTCCACCCAAAAGCTTCAGCATTAATACAAAGAGTTTGTTTCCGTAAAGCCTCTGCTTAGGCATTTTAGTGCCTTTCCCGAGCCTTGAGCCTATCACCATGTCTGCATTCTTTTTCTGCATTACCTGGACTAATTCATGCAGTCTGTTTATTGGATATGTTGCATCTGCATCATAAAATGCAATTATGTCTCCCTTGCTATGAGAGAAGCCTGTCTTGAGTGCAGAGCCGTAACCGGAATTTTTTTTGTGGGAAATAATTTTTACGCCTTTGCCCCTGAATTTCTTTGCTTTTTCTGCTGTTGAATCAGTGCTTCCATCATCAACCACAATAACTTCTGCTTCTCTTAATGGAAGAATTGCTTTTATTTTTTTTGTTTCAGTCAGGGTTTCTTTCAGGGTTTTCTCTATTGCTTTCTCTTCATTAAAGGCAGGGATTACGACAGACAATTTCATTTATTATTTTACCCCCAAAATAATTTTTCAGCGATTCATTTTAATATTAAATCAGCGTAATATTTAAAGAATTGTTTAAAAGTGTTAAAAATTGCAGAAGCCAATAATTGAATTAAAAAATGTGGTAAAGGAATTCCACAGCAGGATAAGGCCTCATTCTTCCATGGATGTTTTGTTTCCAAAATACAGGACAAACATTGCAGTAAACAACATTGGTCTGGACGTGTTTGAAGGAGAAATCTTTGGATTGCTTGGGCCTAACGGCGCAGGAAAAACCACCCTGATTAAATTAATTACAGGCATACTTTCTCCAACAGATGGAAGTATTTTAATTGAGGGAAGTTCGGTAGACAGCAAAAAGAGGGACATGGGCTTAATGCTGGGCTATGAAATGATTTATTACAGGATTACAGGCTATGACAACCTCAAGTATTTCGGGAGATTGTATGGAGTGCAAAAGCTTGAGGACAGGATTGTTGAATTAAACAATCTGTTTGGATTAAAAGAATCACTCTTTGATTACGTTGAAAACTATTCTATTGGGATGAAGTCAAAGCTTGCGCTTGCAAGGGCTTTGATCCATAACCCTAAAATTCTTTTTTTGGATGAGCCTACCTTAGGCTTGGATCCTAATATTTCACAGAAAATAAGAGAGGAAATAAAGAACATGAAAAAAACTGTGATTCTTACAACGCATTACCTAGATGAAGCCCAGGAGCTCTGCGACAGGATTGCTTTAATGAGTGAAGGAAAAATTATTGCCTTGGAGAGAAAAGAAAATTTCGGCAAGATAATTGAATTGTTCTCTTCTTTGGGGGAAAAATAATGAAAAAGTTTGTTCTTGAAGTTTTTGCCATAATGGTAAAGGAATTAAGGCTTGCGATAAGATTTAAGTTGGGCTATTTCCTATCCAACCTCGTGAATCCTGTGATTGGAATGATTCCGGTTTTCCTTATATATTATGGGTTCCTTCATTACAGTGGAGCTCAAAACTTTGCCGACATAGGTTTAAATAATTACATAAACTTTCTTGTTTTTGGAATACTCGCACATGCTTTTTTTGCTGTAGGGGTAACAACTTTTTCTGCTAGGTTCAAGGAAGAAAAATACTGGAAGACTATTGAAGCAATATTTGTTGCCCCGATAAATTATGTTTCCATAATTATTGGAGCCGGCTTGAGCGAACTGCTAAGACTCACCCCCACAATGTTTCTCTTTTTGGGCATAGCAAGCATTTTTATTTCTCCAACACTAATTACTTTTGTTCTTGTTATAATAATTCTTCTTTTAATGTTTCTCTTATGCTTGAGCGTTGGCTTGATTAATGGAAGCATTGGCTTAAGCAATGAAAATTACGATCCCTTGTTCAACTATTTCTTTGCTGGCTGGTCTTTGATAAGCTGTTTCATTTATCCTATAGGCATTGTACCAAAAGAGTTCCAGTTCATTATTTTGGTTAATCCAGTGTATCATGCAGTCAATTTCATTAGGGTGGCATGGATCAACAATGTTCTCTTATGGGATTCATTGATTTACTTGATTGGTTTTGCATTGATAATGCCAATAATAGCTGTTACTGTATTCAAGTTTGCCTGGAAGAGGCTTGGAGTGCACGGTTATTGAATTAAACCTTAAATACTGGTCATTGGAATAAATTAATCAGCATGAAGATATGCATTGTTTCCCTTTTTTATGAGAGAGATTACGGCCAAGGCCTGTGCGTAAAAGAAACTGCAGAAAATCTGGCTGAATTAGGCCATGAAGTTCTTGTACTGCACGGGCAGAGAAAGGCTTCAAAGCCTAATAACAAGAATATCAGGCTGCATTACATTAAGCACTCAGAGGCACCTGGCTTGAACATGGTTTCCTTTGCGTTCAATTTAAGGAAAAAAGTATATGAATTGAACAGGAAAGAAAAATTTGATTTGTTTTACCCTCAATCCTATGAGTTCGGCTTGGTTGAATTCAAGGAACTTAAAGCTCCTGTTGTGTACCACGCGCGGGGGACAGTGAAAGGTAACATTGTACACAGGCCCAAAACAAATGCTTTGAATGAATTGTTGCGCTCCATATCAATGCCTTTTTTTGTCGGCATGGACAGGAAATGCTACAGGAATTCTTCATTTATAATTGCTGATTCAAGGAAAGTGAAAAAAGAAATTGCAGGCTATTACGGTGTAAAGCCTGAAAAGATTTTTGTTGTGCCTGACGGGATTGACCTCAAAGAATTCAATCCAAAAATTAGTGGAAATAAAATCAGGGGGGAGTACGGCTTGAAAAGCAGCAGGGTAATGCTTTTTGCAGGCCGCATGGTGCCCCAGAAAGGCCTGCAGTATTTAATCCAAGCAATGCCCTCAATAGTTAAAAGAATTCCAAACGCAAAACTGTTGGTTGCAGGGGCAAATACTGCTGAACCTTACTGTGAAAAAATAAAAAAATTGGTTGAAGAGAGAGAATTAAAAGAAAAAGTTGTTTTTGCAGGCTTTGTTGAACACAAAAAAATGCCTGAATTCATTGCTGCAGCCGACGTGGTTGCTGTGCCTTCAACCTATGAGCCATTCGGGATAATTAACCTTGAGGCAATGGCCATGGGAAAGCCTTTGATCACAACAAGCGCTGTAGGCTCAATTGATGTAGTTAAAGGCTACGCTGAGATAATCAAGCCGAATTCAGTCAAGACAATTTCAAGGGCTGCAGTAAAAATTCTTTCAAGGAAAATTTTTAAGGCAAAGAAAAAAAACTTGAAAGAATATGAGTGGAGAAATTCAACAAAAAAAATCTACAAAATTATAAGGGAAGAATTATTTGCCAAGCAAATACTTTAATTTCAAATAAATTGCAGCAATTACTGCTTCATGAATGCCTTTGTGCTTTTTAAGGAAAACGTAATTGCTTTTAATAGTGTTTTCTTTAATGTATTCAAAGCCTTTTTTGTTTATGGCTCCGCCTTGAAAGTGAATTATTGAAGCGCTTGGAACATATAGGGTAAGAAGGCCTTTCTTCTTCGCCCTATAACAATAATCAACCTCTTCATTGTAGGTCTCAAAGCCTTCATCAAACAGGCCAATTTCTTTTATTGTCTTTCTTTTTATTAAAAAGCATGCCGCGCAAACCCAGTCAACAGCAAAAGGCTCATTTTTTTCCTTTAACCTGAAACCAAAAATATTCCTTTTAATAAAAGTTGAGAAGAAAGGGAAATAACCGAAAGTGAATTGCACTGAATTGTCTTTGTTCAAAAGCCTGCAGCCTGCAATTCCTGCCTTGCTGTTGCATTTCAGTGCAGAAATCATTCCATTAATTGAATGAGGCAGAAGCAAAGCATCAGAATTGAGAAACAAAACAAAACTGCCTTTGCTTTCTTTTATGCCCTTGTTCAAGGACTTTGAGAAACCCAAATTTTTTTCATTAGTTATTAATTTAACCTCCCTGAATTTTTTTTTAATCATTTCAACGCTGTTATCTCTTGAGGCATCATCAACCACAATTACTTCGTGAGAGCACGAGGGGGCATTCTTTTTTATTGAATTAAGGCATTTCTCCAGGTAACCTTTTGTATTGTAATTTGGGATTATTATTGAAAGCTCCATAATAGGAATTCTTGTGCTGGATTACTTTAAAAGACTAATCAAAACAAATTTTTATATGGAATTAGAGGAAGTAAATTGCCCGCTGTGCGATTCTAAATACTACAAAAAAATTTTTTCAGCAAAAGACATAAACAGCGGAATAAAAGGAAGATTCAGTTATGTTAAATGCAGCAACTGCGACCTTGTTTTCATGAATCCAAGACCAAAGAAAAAATTCATTCCCTTGCTTTACCCAAAAGATTATTATGCCTACAGCGAAAAACCCTCAAACTTGAAGCGTTCATTCAATTCTTTCGTTTACAGAAAAAAGCAAGAAGCTTTAAGGCTGTTTTCACAAGAAGGATTTTCATTAAGAAAAATAATCAATTATCCATTCTATGCCCTGCTCAAAGAATTTGACCATACCTTTATTGCATTAAAACAGAAAGGCAGTATACTGGACGTAGGTTGCGGTACAGGAACCTATTTGCTTGGCTGGCGAGAGCAGGGCTGGAATGTTACAGGAATTGAATTAAACAAAAGTGCAGCAGAATACGCCAGAAAAAAATAATTCTTCATAAGGTGGTTTTTGATGAATAAAGCCTTAACCTTTAATCCAATAATTGTCTTTCTTACCATAAAATAAAAATTTTTTGATTTATCTGCCAAGGTAATTGAGCCAACCTTCTCTGCGCTTGTAATTGAATCAACCAATCTGAATTCCCTGAATTTTTTTGAGCCCAAAATAATTTCATTAATTACTTTTCTTGGACCTCCAAACATTAAGGTGTCATGGAATGCTATCGTGCCTCCTTCAATCAAATGCTTGGACCAACTTAAAAAATCCTTTTTTGCGAATTCATATTTATGGCTGCCGTCAACGAAAAGAAGCTCTATTGGTTTATTCCAGCCTTTTACTGCTTCCATTGACTCTTTAACAATAGGTATTACAATTCCATTCAATTTTGCCTTCTGAATGTTTTTATTGAATTCACTTAAAGTATTCACTTTGCCGTAAACGTCTAGATCTGCGCCTGCATTGTGCGGGTCTATAGCATAAACCTTTGTTTTAGTGCCCTGATTTGACCCAAAACCAAGCCACACTGTAGATTTGCCCTTCCATGACCCTATCTCCACTATTACGCCTTTCCCAGTGCAGACCTTTGCTTTATTGTAAAGGAATTCACCTTCTATGTCGCTCAGCCAGCCGTCAATTTTTCTTGCAAGTAGTTTGACTGAATTAATATTATTATTTATTTTCCCTTCCTTTGGTTTCTTCATTATAAACTTTTATCATATTATTTGAAACAACATTCCAATTAAGTAATCTATTAAATTTATTTTTTGAATTTTTTTTAAGTTTTTGTAACTTTTTTCTGTGAGCAAACAATAAATTAATCTTTTCAGCTAATTCAATTGAATTGCCCGCCTTAAACAGAATTCCATCTGTTTTATCTTCAATTAAATCCTTGAAGCCCCCTATCCTTGAAGCAAGAATTGGAATGCTTGCACTCATGGCTTCTGTTACAATGGTGCTGCAGGGTTCAGGCCAGAGAGAAGGCAGCACAATTAAATCGCTTGCAGGAATGAATTTTCTTCTCACTTCCTTATTGGGAACCTTATAATGAAAATACACTTTATTTAAAATCTTTTCTTTATTAACGTAATGCTTTATTTTTTTCAAATAATCTATATCATAAAAATTGTAAATTAAATGAAGTTCAACATCATTGTTTTTGTCTAGAATATGTTTCGCTGCCTTCAGTAAAACCATTGCTCCCTTTTCCTCTAATAATGATCCTATGAATGTAATTATCTTATTTTTTTCATTCCACTTCAAAGCCTTCCTTGCAGCCATTTTGCTTAAGTCTTTTGCTTTAGAACTCACGTTTGGAATTACTTTAATGCGAGCTTTTTTGTTCAATTTAATTGAATTTTTTACATCAGAGCTTACAGCAATCAAGGCGTCACATTGCTCGGCCAAATTTCTCAATATGTATTGCTTTAATTTGATTTTTGTGGTCCCTTGGTTGAGGCATCTTGAGCAGCGTTTTGCATTGGAATAATCTTTTTTTGTGCATACTCTGCCTTCAAAGTATCTTCTCCCCTTAATGCAGTTAATCCAATTGCCGTGGATTGTTGTAATTGCTGGTATTCCATAAAAGAATTTTGCTGGAATGCATGCAGCTAGAGTGAACGGACAGTGGGCATGCAGTAAATCATAGTTTTCTTTTTCCATTAACTGGAAAAGCTTTTTTGTTAAAGGCCAAATCATCATGCTTCCTTTCAGTGCAAGGTCACTGTTATCTTTTAGTCCTGCTTTTACTCGGAAAATATTTATTCCATTAATTTCTTGTTTTTCCCTGAATTTTTTTAAGCCGACTTCTGTAGTCAGAACATCTGCATGTATCCCTTTTGCTTTTAATTCCTTGGCTAAATTGAATACGTGCTGTTCAATGCCTCCAATAGCAGGAGGAAAAACAGGTGTTACTAATAATATCTTCATCTTTTTTCAATCTTCCCAGAGCAAAGCCTGCAGATTTCAAGGTTGAATAAGCCTTTCCTTATGCCTCCCCTAATTTTTTGTAATTTTTACTTTTCCAAATGTCCATTAATTTATTTTTTTTCAGGTCACCTAAAACATGCTTGCAGAAATAATCGTTGCAGCAGAGGATGATCTCGCCCTTCCAGTTTATTACAATTGAAGTTGAGGGAAAAGAACAGAAATTAAATTTTTTGGAATCTAATTTCAGCAAGCCGCCTCTGTTGAATGTGAATGTATCTTTGTCGCCAAATACCCTTACAGTAATCCTTTTCTTTTCTTTTTCATTTAGAGAATTCATTAATCTTTTCAAGCCACTGCCTAATTCCTTGCCGTGTTGAGTGACAAAAAAATTGTCTGCACCTGACTTAATGAGCTCATCAAACAATTTTCTGTCCAATAAGTCTCCATTAGTGTAAATGCAAATAAAGGCTTCAGGCAATTTCTCTCTTGCATAATTTATGAGCAATGGAAGCCTTTCATCAAGTAATGGCTCATTATAAAAGTGGGGTGAAAGCCTTCCATTGAATTTTATTCGGCTTAATTCACCTATTATTTTCTTGTAGAGCCTTAATTCCATTGAATGTCTTCCTCTCCTGTAGAGGCTGTTTGGACAGTAAAGGCATTTCCTGTTGCATTCTGTGTTTGTCTCTATTTCCACTGCATCAAACATGTCCAATGTCCTGTATTTGAGTAACCTGTTGGCTCCAAGCAATACTTTTGCTTTTAATTTATTGAAATCAATAAGCAAATTCATTTTAATTCCCTGTAAACTTTCAAGTAATTTTTTGCTGTCTTACCCCAAGAAAACCTCCTTGCTGTTTTCAGGGCATTTCCACCCAACCTTTTTCTTTCACCGGCATTATCACGTAAGTACACTATTTTTTCCTTTAATTCATTCTCATTGAATGGATTGAATAGTAAGCCGTTTTTTCCGTCCTGGATTAATTCAGGAATTCCAGATACATTTGCTGCAATTACTGCCTTACCGCAGGCCATTGCCTCCAATACAACCAAAGGAAAGGGTTCATAGGTTGAAGGACAAACAAGGAAAGAGCATTCCTTGAATTGCCTTGCTAGTTTTTTTCCTTGAAGCCATCCAAGCAACTTAATTTTTTCTTGCAAATCGCTTTTTTTAGTGAATTCAATTATCTTTTGTTTTAGTTCGCCGTCTCCAATTATATGCAATCTTGCTTGTGCTCCTTTGATTGCTTTCAGTAAGTTAAATGTGCCTTTTCTTTGGCTTAGCCTTCCAACAAACAAAATGTAGCCTTCGTCTTTGCTTGAATAATTAAATAAGTCTTTGTTGAATCCGTTGTAAATTACTTCTGGCTTTTTTGATAAAAAATAATCTTTCTCAATTTCAATTGCAGTAGATTTACTTATGGCAATTATTCTTTTTGCCCTTTGATAAGAATACAATTCCAAGAAATAGGAATTAATCAAACGTTTTATTGATGAAAAATAAAAATTTTTTTCTTTTAACAATGTCTTTAATTCGCTTAAGGCACTGCCATTAGAGGTAATCAGCAATTTGTTTTTTGGCAAGAAAAAAGAGATTCCAGCAGAACACGAATGAATTACATCAAATTCTTTTCTTTCGATTTCTTTTGGAATTCTTTTAATAAATTCCAAAAACCCCACAGAACTTGAAGGGGAATTATTTAATTTAATTCTTTTTACTTCAAATTTTTCTTCTTTAATTTTTTTGCCTAAATCCATTGTAAAAACTGTCACATGGTGCTTTTCTGATAATTCTTTTGCTAGATTGTAGGCAAGCATTGTGCCACCCCCAGAAGAAAATGGCGGGAAACGGTCATTTACAATACATAAATTCATTTTCTCGCCTTCAAGACAAGATTTAAGGAAAGCGTTGGAAAGATTTTTGCAAGAATTTTTTCAAGAAAGTAGAGTGGAGCCACTTCAATTTTATCTGAAAGCCTTAATAAGTCTGCCTTTCTCTCTTCAACCTTAAATCCTTTCTGCTTTAACTGCTTTTCAAGTAATTCCATTGTGTATGCTCTTATGTGCCCCCCGCCTTTAGTGTAATCCAAATTCAATGGCTTTTTTCCCATCAGCAAAAGTATTCTGTTCGGCAGTGAAGCAGTGTTTGGAGTTGAGATTACAAGGAAGCCTTTTGGCTTAAGTATTCTGTGCAATTCATTCAAGAAATTTTCTGTGTCAAAAATATGTTCTATTACATCTCCAACTATTACTCCATCAAAGAAATTGTTTGGATAAGGAAACCTGCCTTCAAAGTCAAATTTTTTGCATTTAATGCCTTTTCTTTCGGCTTTCCTTATTGAATCTGAAATATCGCAGCCGTAGGCATTCCAGCCCTCTTTTTTGAATTCTAATGTAAAGCTTCCATCTAAGCAGCCTACATCGAGTATTCTGCCCTTCTTTTCTGTCTTCACTAAATCAAAAACCACTTTAAGCCTTTCATTTGAAAGCATGTCAGGGCTTAAATTTTCATATCTTTTGCCCTGAAATTCTTGTGCTTTAATAATATTCACCCGTTTTTTGAGCTCACTTCATTAAAAAATTCAATATATTTTTTTGATATGGCCTTCCAGTCGTAAAACCTTTCTATTTTCTTTTTTGCATTAATGCCCATTGCTTTTGCTTTTTCAGGGCTTTCAAGCATAAAAATTATTGCATCAACCAATTTTTCAATGTTGCCCGAAGGAATTTTAATTCCAACTTTTTCGTCTACAGCCTCTTTAATGCCGCCCACATTTGAAACAATCACAGGCTTAGAGCACGCCATTGCCTCAAGCACTGAAATAGGCATTGGGTCAAAAAGTGAAGACAAAACATACATACTGCACGAATGAAGTAGTGCTTTTTTCTCTGTGCCTTTCTTCCATCCAAGAACTTTTACTCTTTCAGTTAAATTTAATTTATGAATCTCTTTTTCAACTGCCTTTCTCATTGGACCATTGCCTGCAATCAAGAAGAAAGCCTTGTGCCTTTGAAGAACTTTTCCTGCAGCCCTTACAAAATCAAGGGGAGCTTTCTGAAGTTCAAGCCTTGCCATGAACAATACAATTGGCCCGGGAAATACCTTTTTTATTTTTTTTATTTCTTTTCGCGTATTTTTATCCAAGGAAAATTGCTTTGAATTCACTCCGTTTGGAATTGCCTTTGCCAGTGCCCTTGTTTTACCATTAAATTCTTTTTTTGATTCGTTGTTCACAAACACAATTCCATCTGCCTTTTTAAGGGAATTCAACTGAAAGAGGTAATCGATTTTAACGCCAATTTTAGTGTACTCAGGCAAGGGAATAAAACCATATTTTATTTTAAACATGCCAAACCACGGCGTGAACTGAATCCTTTTTTTTAAGTCATCTTGCAACATGACAATTTTAGGTATCTTTAAGTCGCCCAAAAAACAAATGGATTCAGGGAATGAACCAAAAATAAGGTCTATATTCATCTTTTCAATTATTTGCCTTGCTTTGGCGCTGAATAAAATTTTATTGAATGCCCCTGAAGGATAATCTGTCACGTGCGCCGGAGTGCACTTGATTGCTTTCAAATTTCCAAAAGAGCCATTCTCATTCAGTACAATTATCTCGTGACCTTGCCTTTTCATTTCATTGACTAACTCAAAATAGCAGGGCGAAACAATCTCATTCAATGATTCTCTAATCAAATAAGCTATTTTCGTTGAAAATCACCTCAAAACAATTCCCTTAATAAATCTGTTTAATTTAAGCGAATTTTTCTTTAAATCAAAATCTTTTTCAGCGATCTCACAAGCTTTATTTGAAAGTTTCCTTCTGAAATTTTCTGAAAGCAGTGAATTGATTTTTTGAGCATTTTCTTCACTGTCTTCACTTAAAACAATTCCAGCACGTCCTGCCTGTTTGATTGGTCCTGACATTTCAGGAACAATTACTGGCAGCCCGGAAGCCATGTATTCAGAGATCTTTACCATAAAGCTTGCGTCGCCCAAAGGCAGATTAAATTTTTTGAGGTAGACACCAGCCTTGCAGTAGCTCATTAAAGGTATTACCTCTCCATCAGGGATTTTTCCAATGAATTTTACTCTTTCAGCAACCTTCTTTTTTTCTGCAATCAAAAGCAATTTTGGTGTTGGGTTTGAATTTATAATCAAATTAACTTCCTTGGAGGTCAATGCAAGAACATCAAAAAACCTTTCAAGTTCTTTTCCGTCTGCAGTTGAACTAAAATAAAGCAGACAGAATTCAGGCAAATAATATTTTTGTTTTATGAAATTATTTCTTTTAATTTTCCTAAATTTTTGTGTATCAACGCTTGGGGGAAATGCAAGGAATTCATTGCTAACATTATATTTTTCTTGCAATATCCTGTCCTGGGCTTTGCTTAAGGTGACTATCCCATCGCATTTGTTCAGTTCATTTAAATGGGCTTCCTTTGTGGAACCAGCAAAAAAGGCAGGGAAAGAATTCCTTTCAGTTATGCCTTCAATCCTGTAAAAAAGCTTTATGCCTTTCTCTTTTGCCTTCATTCTAATATGCTTTAGGTGTGCTGATTCCTTTAATGTGAAGGGCTGAGGAAGCCTGTACCAAAAGTTGTCTCCAGTGCAAATGAGGTTGCAGACAAATAATGCATCAAAATTTTTCTGATTTATTATTGCATCAACATTTTTTTTGACCAGGTGATTGGCTACAGGAATTGTTTTAATTTGAGTGAAATATTTAAAAGACCCCGGAGAGTGCATTTTTATTCCTTTTAATTTGCCGTGCGCAATGCACTCAATTTGATTGCCTGCTTCTTTTAATCCGTAAATAAATCTCTTGCAGTAGACGGAGTCGCCTTGAAGTAGACTGAAGTT
Source organism: Candidatus Diapherotrites archaeon (assembly GCA_040755695.1). NCBI lineage: Archaea > Nanobdellati > Candidatus Iainarchaeota > Candidatus Iainarchaeia > Candidatus Iainarchaeales > Candidatus Iainarchaeaceae > Candidatus Iainarchaeum > Candidatus Iainarchaeum sp. The sequence goes on from JBFMAK010000004.1 coordinate 17,653, forward strand.
CACTCTCTCGAGAAGAAACAATAAATTCATTCAACCACTATAATAACCTTGAACCAAAAAAGAATAAAAATCACTGCACAAGCGATTTATAAAGCGCAAGAAATTTCCTTGAATTTTTTGCTATAGAATGGTATTTCACTATCCTCCGCCTGCTTTTTCTTCCCAAAGCCCTGCACAAGATTTTGTTGTCAATCAAAAAAGAAATTTTTTCTGCAAGTTCATCAGAATTTCCTGCAGTGAAATGCAGTTCAAGCGGGGCTATTTCAGCCATTCCCTCAACCCTTGAAGCAATTACAGGCTTGCCGCAGGACATTCCCTCAAGCAACACGTAACACGCAGACTCAGAGAAGGAAGGCACCACAATCAAGTCAGCTTCATTGTATGCATGAATTAAATCTTTCTCTTTAATAAAGCCCAAAAAATTAATTGAATGCTTTTTGTTTTCTTTAATGCTTTCAATTATTTTTTTGTGGTAAGGAAGTTCTTTGTTGAGTCTGCCTCCAGCTACAGACAATTCAATGCTTTCATTCAATTGCTTTAATGCTTCAAGCAATACCTTCAATCCTTTTTTTGGTTCAATCCTTCCAACATACAGTAATCTTTTTTTGTTTTGCTTGAAAAACATTTTTTCTTTTGTTTTAATTGGCTTGAATTTGCTTGTTTCAATGCTTTGACGTACGAGCAAACAATTCTCTTTCCTGCCATAATAGTTCTTTATTAGTTCATTCAGAGTAAATTTTGAGTTGGCAATAATTTTGGCTGAATTCTTCAATAAACTTTTTTCTGCATTGAAAACAAGCGTTCTATCCAAAAACATGGAATCAATGCCAAAAACAGAAAAAGCGCCTTTCAATTGTTTCGAAGCAGGAGAAACCACATCAGTCATAACAGGAATTTTGCCTTCCTTTGCAATGTAATAGGCATCCAGCGAAGACAGCGGCGCCTCAATTAAATCACACCCTATTTTTTTTGATTTGTCATAAAAGTTTTTCGCGAATGCAAGGTTTGTTGTAATACAACTGAGTGGCCAAAAAGAACCTTTTGCACCATCAATTCTGTGAAAAAAAATTCTATTGTTGTTCTCGATATCATCACAGCAAAAAACATTCACTTCAATCTCTTTTTTCAAGGCATTGATCAATGTTTCGTAATACCTTGCAATTCCCCCTCCAAAACTATCTTGTTTCAGGGTTCTAACCAGAAACCCTATCCTCATTTTTTTGCCTCTCCTTTAATTCGCATACACAGAAGATTGTTTCAGTTAAACCAAAAAAAGAAATTATGCTGTGAAGGAATCCCTTAAAAGGGTTTTTCCTTATAATGCCGTAATCATAAACTGTAGGGAACTTAATTGATTTCACCCTGAAACCTGCGTCATTCAAAACCATAGAAATGCTTTTTGAATCAAAATGAAACAAGTGCTCTTGGGGTGAAAGCAGATACCAGTCCTTTCCTTTAAATAACCTGAAGATGCTGTTAAAATTGGGGACGTCAATTACGATTATTGAGTTCTTGTGCATAAAATTCCTTAATTTTTTTAATAATACAGAAGGCTCCTGTATGTGCTCGAAAACAGACTGCATGAATACGACATCAAACTTTTGCTTTGGCAGTTCATCTAACGAGGGATAAACCTTCAAATTAAATTTTTTTTTTGCCTTTCCCGCCATTAACCTTGAAGAATCAACGCATGTTACCTTCCAGCCTTCTTTTTTTGCATTGAAAAAGAATATGCCTATCCCGCAGCCAAAATCCAGCAATTTCCCTTTCTTAGGGAAAATTTTGTTCAGCTCGTTAATATAATACAAAGCAATCTTCGAAAACAATTCAACCCTTCCGGAATAATAATCATATTCTTCTGAACCGTAAAAACTCCTCAACTTCTGAAGCGAAGGCTGAGGGAAAGAAAAAACAAGCCCGCAACGGCTGCACTTGGCAATGCTTGTTCTGTCAAACCGCACTCCCTTAAGCCTTCTTTTGCCAAACTCATAAAAAATTTTGCTGTCAATTGAACCGCAGTAAGTGCAGCAGACCCTGTTTTCTGTTTTGTTGAAGAACTTGAATTTTAATGCCTTAAAATTTTTAAGCAGGCCAAAGTAGATGACAACAAAACAAAAATACGCCGCATCAAAGTTCCTGGGAATTTTTTTCTCTGTAATAATCTCTCTGAACTTGTCATAAGAAAGCATTATTAACTCAAACAGCATTTTCTGCAGAATAAACAAATAATCTTTTTTTGATAACTCTATTGCATTTATTTCTGTATAAAAATTATTTTTTTTAAAACACTCCCTCCAAGAAGAGTAAGTGAAATGAAGGAGGGGTGCCGAAAGAGAACCTGTTTTTCCTTCTACCTTTACTGCTTCATGAACCTTGCCTGCAAAAAAACCCTTGGTTTTTTTAAATAATCTTACGTGCCTGCTTATATAAAAAGGCCTGTTTCCAACAAAACTTTTACGCGAAATAACAAAGGCATCACTGCCAGATCTTGGCGAATTGATTGCTTCAAGTATTTCTTTCTTTAAATCATCTGAAACAACTTCATCTGCGTCAATGCTTAAAACCCATTCACTTTTTGCCTTTGAAATTCCAAAATTTTTGGAACTCGAATAATCAATAAATTCTTTAAGGAAAACCTTTGCTCCAAGGCTCTCTGCTATATGCACAGTGTCATCACAGCTGAAGCTGTCCACTAAAATAATTTCATCTGCCCAGGAAACGCTTTTAATGCAGCCAGCGATTTTTTCTTCTTCATTTTTTGTTATTATTACAGCCGATAGACTCAAAAAAATCACTTTTTTTCAGCCAAAATAATTATAACAGAACTGAACTGTTTTGCTAAAATGCAGGATAAAAGATTGCTGAAAACAAGAACCCCGTTATAAATAAAGGCTCTTAATGTTTGAAGGGAAAAAGAAGGATTATAAAGTCTTGTTTCAGCGCCAATTCCTTTCACTTTTATTATTCTAAAATTGCTGTTTTCAATCAAGGATTTAAGCTCCTTTAAAGAAAAAAAACTTATGTGGGTCGAGTGCCCAAAAGCACTACTTAAACTTAATCCTTTCCTGTAATATTGCTTGAAAAAATAATTTGGCCACCAGTCTTTATTTGGAGTTGAAATAATCAGCCGGCCGCCTTTTTTTATTATTTTTTTTGTCTCTAAAATAAATTTTTTTGGTTCAGGCAGGTGCTCTAAAAGTTCTCCGACCAAAACCAAATCAAATTTCTGGCTTAATTTTCCTGAAAAATTTTTGCTTAAATCCAGTTTTATTACATTGAAACCTTCCTTGGAAAGATTTTTTACTGCTGTCTGACTGTAGTCCACCCCATACAAATTATAAAATCCCATTTCCTTTAATTTCTTTAAAAAGACGCCATTGCCGCAACCCAAATCAATAACCCTGGCCGCCTTATTTCCGCCAGCCATAGACACCATTAAATTAACCCTAAAACTTTCTTCTGCAATCCAGTGCTTAGCCCACCACCTATCAAAAAAAATTTCATCCTTATTCACTGCATTACTCAAGCCAATCACTTAATTTAGTTTATTAAAATACCAGACAAATTTACTTACCTGCCTTTCAAGAGCGAATTTTTCTTCCGCTGTTTTTCTTGAATTCAAGCAGAAGGCAGTTCTCTTGTTCTCGTCTTCAATTAATTCGTGCATTCTCATCGTAAGCTCTTTTTGGTCTCCCTGCTTTACAACAAAACCATTCCGGTTGTTTTCAATTATTTCCCTTGTTGCCCCTGCATCAAATGCAATGCAAGGTGTCCAGCATGCCATTGCTTCTATTAACACTAACCCGAATGCTTCATTTGAAGAAGGCAGCACAAGAACAGAGGAAGTGCTCACCTCTCTTATTAATTCGCTTCTTGAAATCTGGCCTTTAAACAAAACCTTTCCTTTTAGGGAATAATCCTTAATCATCTTTTTTATTCTGAGAAAATAGTCTCTGTGTTCTTTATTGAATTCCCCTTTAGGTCCAATTACAACCAAAACCCATTCAGGATTCTTTGCATTAAATTCTTTCATTGACTCAATCAAGTAATGCAATCCCTTGTGCTCAAGGAGCCTTCCAACAAAAACAATCTTTTTTTCTTTTTTCGGAATTCTTACAGGAAATTCTTTCAAGTCAAGAGAGTGATGAATTGCAACAACCTTTTTCCTTGCCGAAGAAATTTTTCCAGTAATTTTATTCTTGATGAAGTCTGACGGCGTTATAACCAAGTCAGCTGATTCAATGCTCTTCTTGGCCAGCCAGTCAAACAAAAAGCTTTTTCCTCTAACCCAAGGATTGTGATTGAATTCATGGTAAAGCAAAGGGAGCCTCTTAACCTTTGCCAAAAGAAATGCTGCGGGAAGCACTGAACAACCACTAAAATAAACCAAATCAAAATCTCTTGTTAACGCACTAAAAAAAACAAACAGGTTGAAGATAAAACCATTAATTCTTCTTGCTGGAAATCTTACAACACGCAAATTTTTTAATTGAATTTTTTCATTTCTTTCAGTTAAAACAGAATAATAGGTTATACAGTAACCTTTCTCTGAAAGAACTTTAGCCAATTCAAAAGAGAGATACTCGATTGCCCCTCCTTTTCGGGGTGGAACACCAAGGTAAGGAGTTCCAATCATGCAAACCTTTTTCATACAACCAATCTAATTAAGGGCAAAAAAATTCTTTAAACAAACAGTTAAGGCTGCATTCTTGCCAGATCAGCTGACCTGATAAGGTATGCATTGACCTGTTCATTTCTATAAACCAGTTTACCTATCCCCCCAATCCTTGCCATGTCATCGCATCTTATAAGCAAATAATCAAAATAGATTTCTTTTGGTTTGCCATAAGAGCAGGGGACAATATAATCTGAGGCGGGATTTACTTTAATTATGTTCTCGCTTTCATTTACTACAATCAAGTTTTGCCCCAAAAATTTCTCGTTAGAAAGATACTGCCCTAACTCAACAGATGATTCACCATAATAATTGTTTGCATAATAGCTTATCCCTGTATAACCTACAAGCATAAATAAAATTAAGAAAATTAACAGAAAGCTTCTCTTGAACAAAGCAATCAAACACACACTAAAACTCAAGGTAAGCATTTCAAGTGTTGCATGAACACCTTCCTGGAACCTTATGACAAGCAAGCCGCCTGCAAGCATAATTACGGCCAGACTGTAAATTAATACATTCTTATAATTAGATTTCTCTAAAAAGAAAAACAACAATAAAATGACCAAAACAAATAAATAATAAACCAGCCTGTGATAGAATTGCCTGAAACCAAAAACAGCTATATAAGAAGAAATGAAATCTCTGATCCTGCTTGAAGGAATTATGTAAATCAAAGGGGCACTAAAATTCCTTAAGCTTTCCTCTGAAATAACTGCAACCTCCTGTTTTTTAGGCGGCTCAATCACTATTGCCTTTGCTCGAACGATCTGTTCCCCTGAAACAGGCTCTGCAGTAATTGTTCCCTCCGCCATCACAGGCTGCTCCTGCTGGAATCCAGGAATCCTTTCAGAAGAAACCTCCAGAAGATTAATTGAGGTAAGATAAGTAAAAACAAGCAATACAAACAAGCCCAAGGTAACCAAGTCAATCAAATACATCTTCTTCTTTATTACCCCAAAAAAGAAATAAAACCAGACAAAAAAACCGAACAAAATCAGGGAAAGATATAAAGTAGTGAGATTAATGTATACAAGCAATACCATAAGCAAAATTAAAAGTATCCTGGAAGAATTGCTCTTTAAATATTTCAAGTAAATGTAAAGGAAAACCATAAGCAAACCATATTTTCCAATCATTTGAGGGGCAAAATGCAAGTTCATCAAAGGGAAAAAAGCAATTAAAGCAGCAAGCAACCCTGTTCTCCTATCAGATAAAAGAGATGCAATCAAATAAATTCCAATAAAAATCAATAGAACGAAAAGCAGCTTCAAAGCAAAAAATACTTCAATAACAGAAGTGCCAAGAAGCTTTGCAATTATCGCCAAATAATAAAAGTAAACAAAACTTACATTCACATAATTCCCTGCCCCAAAATCTGAAGGTTTATATAATCCTGTCTCAAGAGCTCCCAAGTTCTGCAGATGGCCTCTTTCGTCGCCAATGGGAATCCTAAGCGTTAGAGGGATAGCAGAAGCAGCGATTACCGCAAGCAAAGCCAACCAGAAAACAGTATATTTCTCTTTTATTACTGCATTAACAGCTGAACCAAAAAATATGCCGAAGCCAATATAATAAGGCAAGGTCAAGTTAACACCCAAAGAAAAGTCCTGATTCCAGAAAGAGTGAAACAAGAGAAAAGAAGAAAGACCAATAAAAGGAAAATAATATTTTGATTTTGATTGAACAAAAAAAACGATTAAGGCAACAGCAAAAGCAAACAAACCCAAGAGCACTTTCTGCATTACCCCGCCGAAAAAAAGCAGGTCAAGGAACTGCATGACAATTGCAGCAAAAAACAATGGCAGCAAATACTTTGATGCAATCCTCCTGCCAATTGACTCCCTTAAATTATAAATCCTTGATTTTAATGACATCAAACTCCACCAGCGCTAACGCTATAATAATTATAATAATGGCAAAACCGAGGTACGGGCTGTAATCAGTTCTGACCACAAAAGAAGTGAAATAAAAGTCGTTCTTGTCTGCATCCAGCACAACCTTCACCAAATAATTCCCTGGCCTGGCATTAATTAAAGTGATTTTATGTTCTTCTCCGGATTGAACGCTCAACGATTGGTTATCAAAGAAAGGGCAGGTGGAAGGCTTGCATTCAACCAATTCCTTCAAATTATAGTAAGCGTAAATGGAAATCTTCTGGTAAGGCTCATCTGCATGCATGACCAGTTTACCGTTAGGCACTGAAACAAAAGGCTCAATGCTCACTTCAGCGCTCACAAAACAAATAAATAAAACAAGAAACAACAAGACAAAAAATTTTTTCATTGCAGGGCCCACCTCACGTAATGAATGCCCAAAAGAATCACACAAGGAAGCAGTGAAGCCTCCACAATTGTCCCCCTGTCCAAAGGAAAGCCAAGCAAGGTCTGCAAGAAGAGTGTACTAAAAGCAATGAGACCCATGCTCAGGAAAACACTCAAAGCAATTACCTCAAATATGTTCATCTTCTCAATTATAAGGCCTGCAAGAAGATAGCCTGGAAGAAAGAGGGCAGTGGCAACATAAAATAGGGGGCCGAAAAAAAGATTGAAATACAAGCTAAGGGCAGTCAGGATAATCCACAAGAAAATCCAGAAATACCTGTTGGTTTTCTTCAAGAACAGCAAAAAATTCTTGTAATTCATAATCCAGTAAAGAATATGCTTAAACTATTTAAATTATTTCTTATTTATAGAGTCAATTCTTTGATTGTACCAATCTTTGCGAATTGTACCAAAAAGCCTTTATAAATACGCAAAAGCATTATATGCAGAAAGAGGCTTTATCTCTCCTCCATTTCACCTCACATTTTTGCCCTCTTTCTTTTTCTTTTTTATCCTCTTTCTTTAAATTCTTTTTCAACTCTAAATTAATTAACCTAATCAAAGGAGGAATTAATGTGGAATGGCATTGGTGGGACATGCTAAGGCCTGTAACAGAACACGCGGAAGCCTTGGACATATATACAAGATACTTAGTTCTAATTTTTTCTTTCATAATTTTTGTAATAGCACTAAAAGCATACTTGAAGAAGAAAAACCAGAAACTGCTCTTAGTGCTAACAGCATTCACTTTATTCTTTGTGAGAGGCCTGCTGAGAGTTTTAGACTTGTACTTGAGCCCTGGAGACTTCTTCTCAAAGGCATCACAAAACGTATTCGAATTATTAATTCTATTGGCATTGGTGATGGCAATCTTCCGCAAGTAAAGGTGCTCCAATGCAATACCAAGACGAACTAGAACAATCACTGCAGCTGGAAACAAGAAAAAAATTGTATGAAGCAATAGAAGAAAACCCAGGCCTGCATTTCAGAGAGCTTCAGAGAAGGGTGAACCTTGCCACAGGCAGCCTTCAATACCATCTTGAATTCCTCCAGAAAAAACATTTAGTGAGAATAGAAAAGCAAGGAAAATTCAACAGATACTACACTGTAAGGGGAAGGCAGTTCGGAGAAGACAGCAAACTCATGTCCATCCTCAGGCAGGAAAGCATGAGAAAAATAATTGTTTTTTTGCTCCAGAAAAAAGGTGCAAACAACTCAAAAATAGCAGAAAACATAAGCCTCTCGCCCTCAACAACCTCATCCCACCTAAAAAAACTGATTGAACTGAATTTAATCCAAAAGAAAAAGAAAGGAAAAGAGAAAGTATACTACATCACAGAACCAGACAAGATAGCCTTAATGCTTGTTGAGTACAAGAAAAGCTTCCTGGACGAAATGGTGGAAGGGTTTGCAGACATCTGGCAGCAACTATAAAAACAAAAAAAGAATTTATAAACATTTTACACTAAACTTTCATATTAAAAAGAAAAATGCCCTGGTAGCTCCAGCAGCCTTTTAAGAAAAGGCTGGCGAAAAGCTATCAGGCGAAAAACAGGCAAAGTGCCCTGGTAGCTCAGTGGTAGAGCAGCCGGCTGTTATTCCAAGCCTTTTTCTTTTTAGGAAAAAGAAAAAGTCTACGGTCTGTCCAAAAAGAAAAAACTTGGAGCCGGAACCGGCAGGTCGTCGGTTCGAGTCCGACCTAGGGCGTAACACCCACGGTATAAGAGCCCCAAAAACTTTTTATATTCCAAAGGGAGGGGTTCTTGTATGGAGAACCGAATTGATATTCATAATTACAGGAAACGCTTGAATTGCGCTCTTTCTTGGATTAAGTCAAAAGCAAAGCTTACCCCTGCTAACAGGACGCTTTTATTGAAGTGGTATGAGTGTTTGGTTAATGACGGATTGACTGTGCCTAGAATGGAGAAGCTTGTTTCTCAGGTTTGCAGGATCGGGGAATGGCTTGAAAAAGACTTTGAGAAGGCAGGACAGAATGACATTGAAAGGATCGTTTCAATCATTCAGTCTAACCAAAAGTATGCTGACTGGACCAAGCACGACTACAAGGTTACCGTAAAAAAGTTTTGGAAGTGGTTAAACGGAAACAAGGAGCTGCCTGAAATAGTTAAATGGGTTTCCACTAGAATGGGAGTAAAGAACAGGATGATTCCAGAAGAACTGCTTACAGAAGAAGAGGTATTAAAATTGATTGACTGCTGTGATCATCCTCGCGACAAAGCCTTGACTGCTTTACTTTACGAGACTGGAGCCAGAATAGGGGAAATAGGTTCTATTAGATTGAAGCATTTGACTTTTAATGGCTGTGAAGGCCAGGTTGTCTTGAACGGCAAGACTGGAATGAGGAAAGTATTCATTGTTACCAGCGTTCCTTTCCTGAAGAAATGGATTGAACTGCATCCCAGAAGGAAAGACAAGGAAGCCCCGTTATTTGTTCGAATTACTTCAGGCAAAGGCCAGGCAATGACCTATGCAGGAATAAAAAAGATTTTAGGCAATGCAATGAAAAAGTCTGGAGTAAACAAAAAGTATAATCCTCACTTGTTCAGGCATTCGAGAGCCACTTATTTGGCTGGATACTTGACTGAAAGCCAATTAAATTATGTTATGGGATGGATTCAAGGAAGCGAGATGGCTGCAACCTATGTTCACTTGAACGGAAAAGAAGTGAATGATGCTCTAAGGAGAATGTATGGCTTAGGAGAAGAAAAAAAGCTAGAGGAAAGCAAGTTTATTTCAAGGAAATGCCCTATATGCAATACAATGAATGAACCCAAAGCAGAATTATGCTGTAACTGCAGTAATCCTTTAACTTACAAGGCTGCAATAAAAAAGTTCCAGAAAACAGAAGATGAAAGGTTTGAAGAAATACTCAAAGAATTGTTCTGGGAGAAATTCAGAAACCAATTCAAAAACACTGTCTCACCAGAAGAAGCAAAACAACTAATAGAAGAAGCAGAAGAAAAAGCCCGTAGGACAAGAGAAAGTGAAAGCATTGCTGGAACGTAGTGCCTAAAAGAAAACATTAAAGCAACAACATTTATCTTTCATTTTTTAGGCACTACAAAGACTTTTTTGTTGGGTGGGGTTTAAATTTATTTACTCTTATAATATAAATGTTTCTATGCTGAAAGTAAAACCTACAACAACTTTGGAAAGAATTAATTTAAGCAGACAGCAAAAGAAAATAAATCCTTTAACTCCAATTGAATTCCTTGGAACAAAAAAGCATCGCCAATGGATTTTTGGTTATAAAACTAGAAAAGGAGAGAAAATTCTTGAAGGACTGGGATTAACAAAATTGGGTTTGATTGACAAGAAAAGAGAAAAATTCAAGTTAGGCGAATTTGAGGTCTGCTTAGATAAAGTTAAAGGAATTGGTTCTTTTGTTGAAGTTGAAACGCAGGGAAATACAAAGAATTGGAAGCAGAAGAGAATGGAATGCATTGAATTACTGAAAAAAATTGGCTTAAACGAAAAATCTCTTACTAATGAATTCTTGTGTGATATTGCTACAAGAAAAGTTTAATTTATTCCAAGTGTTTTTTCAGTTTTTCTTTGAGGAAGTTTGCAAGGACAGGATTGTATGCTGTTAACAAGATTATTTCTGTTTTTTTGTCGAAAAACTTCTTGTTGAATTCAACTAAATCCAGTTTTTTTATGCTTTGAGTTTTAGAGTAAATTTCTTCAAGGCCATCCATTAAGGTTTTCTCAAAGAAAGATTGAACGACATAATTTCCGTAAATGCTGAAACTGTAAGTGTCATCGAATTCTTTGCTTACGCCAACCTTTTCCCCCAGTCTTTTAAGGTAATTAATGCAGTATTTATCCAAAGGGTATTTGTCGCTGCACACAACAATTTTTTCTGTTTTGGTGGAAGAAGAGTAATCAATTATTTTTTCTGTGTGAATCAAAGGAAACCATACATGTTTTACGTAAGAATAAAATTCTTTTTCTTGGCTCATAAAACTTAATAGCAGGTCATCCAATTCCTTTATTGAATTCAGTTTGTTCACTACTACATGAGAGTCTGAATCGCTTAAGTACAAGAGTTTTTTCAGCAAATTCTTCTCTTTGGAGTATTTTAATTCAATGTTGTTGATGAAGCTTTTAACTGAACTGATCCAAGTAGGACTTATGCGGAAATTCTTTTCGGTTTTCTCCAGAACGCCAGCTCCAAGCAATTGCAGTACAGTTTTATGCACTGCCTGATAAGTTACATTAAGGCCGTGCTCTTTCAGGATCCTGTGATGAATTTGTTTTACGGTTAAAGGGAAATCAAAAGATAAAATGTAAATAATTAGGTCTTTAGCCTTCTTGCCTTCCCCTTCAATTCTAGGCAAAACAATTTTTATAGACATAAAAAGACTTGTACATAAAAGAATTTAAAAAAGCAACTTATTAGTTGAATTCCTTTCTACTTTAATTATATTAACTGCATTTGAAGAGTATTATTTATTTGGTGGGATTTTAAAGGCTGAGATAATTGGCCTTTGAGTTATTGTCTTCCGGCGGGGTGTTTTCTTGTAATGGAAGGGGAACTAGAGGAAATTAGGGATGTATTGAATTTTTATGATTCAAGGTTTGATCGAAGCCACGCTAAAATTTATTTGTGTTTGCTTTCAGGCGAAGTAAAGACAGGAAAACAGGTTGTAGAGGAAACAGGATTATACAAGCAGACCACCTACAATTACTTGAATCAGTTAATTAAGACAGAGCTGGTTAAGAAAACTAAAAGCATTCCAGCACATTTTTTTATTGAGAACCCTTTAAGGGAATTAAACTATTTTTTGACTCAGTACCTTAAAAAGCAAACGAAATTAATTGAAGAAAAAAAAGCTGTATTAAAGGAGATAATCAATCACAAAAACAGTGAATTCAACGAGCACTGGGAAATCAAAGCAAAAGAAGACAGCATAACAATAATAGACAAAAAAGAAAACAGGGCTTTAAGCGACAAATTTGAGGCAAGACAAGTAAAAGAAACAATAGAAAAATTCATTAAATCATTACCAGAAGAAAACAAATACCTGATAGCATACGCAAGAAAAAGATAATAATTAGGGTTCTTCTATTGGATGGCCCAAACAAGGCTCCTTGAAAGTCTTTGAAACAATGTACTGGCACATGTTTTTGTCATTGTTTTTCACGGCAAAATCAAGGTAACATCTATCTTTTAGGGCTTGAGAGTTTAGAATCTCGCATTGCGAATAATTAGTAATTATTGACATTTTGTCAACACAGGTGTTTTCAAAACAACTGCAACCGTAACTCTGCCCATCGCACATTGCTCCAATCAAAGAATTAAAGACGTCACCAAAAGTAAATGAACCCTTGCCCCCGCAACCCCTACACATTTTAAGCTCACAATCAGAATCTTTATTGCAATACCTTGAGGAAGACTCTAATAAGCCCCCAGCAATAATAATTAAAACAATCAAAACAAACCCTACAACAATAACTATTTTTGCTTTTTTTTCAATCATTAATTATTATCTACTACCTATACACATAGGTTAAATTAATAAAAATATTCTTTTTTTCATTTATTTTTTTAGAAAAAATAGCTTGCATATTTTATTAGTAACTTCGTTGATTAGCGTAAGCATTTCTTTAAGTATTCTTTCTTACTTATTTTTATTGTTTCTGTTGGGGGAACTTATTGATTTTCAATAATAAATTATTAATAATGGGATTCATTTTTATTCTGTTTTTTGGATTAGGTCATGCTGTTTATTCTTTGGTTGACAATGGTTCTTTTGAAGAAGGATGTAAACCCAATAGTGAATTTAATAATTGTTTAATTGAAAATTCTGATCCTATTGATTGGTCTTATTCTAGTACTATTGATGGTTGTAGGTTTTATGTAGCAAGTGATACTAAAGGCTACATTTCATCTACAAAGTGCAATGGATTTCACACTCATGGAACTTATTGCTGGACATCTCTTCCGTATTGGAATGCCCCCGCATCATGTGAGTACTGGAGTGATTACTTTAAACTAGAAGAGGGGGGAATATTACTTTTCGACCTTAATGTGCAGGCCATGACTGATTGTAATCAATGCATTGGTCACATAGGGCTCAGTATAGGAACAATTGCTAACCAAGACATGAATACTTATTATTGCCAAAATTACGAACAAGTTTTCTATAATGAAAAAATAATTGTTGTTTTTTGGAGCAACATTAATTCTATTATTGGTTATGGGGTGCACTCAGCAAACAGGACAAGTTGTATTAACTAACTCTAATAAACAAATGCATGTTTGTTCAACCGGGGATGTTGTCTCTAATCCTGCCCTTTGCCCTACTGTGACGGCTCAGCAAACTGAAGAACCAAAAGTAGGTAATGATGGTGCATTAACTGAAACGCCTCAAAGCGAATTCAAAGTTTCCGAAGTTTTAGACGGCGATTCTATTGTTTTGGAAAATGGTAGCGAAGTGCGACTAATTGGCATCAATGCCTCTGAAGCTGGCCAGCAATGTTACAGTGAGGCAAAAAGCAAATTGGAAGAGCTTGTGAAAGGAAAAACTGTTCGCTTGGAAAAAGACATTTCAAATAAAGACCAGTATGAACGCCAATTAAGGTATGTTTATGTCGGCAACGTTTTTGTAAACAAGGAGATGGTGCGACTTGGTTATGCAACTGCTTACGAATATCCACCAGATACTAAATACTCACCACAGATAGCCCAAGCAGAGAAAGAAGCAAAGCAAAACAAGGGCTGCCTGTGGCAAACCTCTGAAGCAAATTACATTAAGGACAAGTGTATTCAAATCATGAATTTTCATTTCAATGCTTCAGGTAATGATAACTATAATTTGAATGATGAATATGTTTCCTTCAAAAATGCTTGTGCCTATCCTATTGAAATGAGTGGCTGGTCAATAAAAGATGAAGCAACTAATACATACACCTTCCCTTCTTTCATCCTTAAGCCAAATTCCATATTTACTTTATACACTGGTTCTGGAACGAATACCGAAACACAACTGTTTTGGAGGAGAAGCGGTTATGCTGTCTGGAACAATACGGGAGACACTATGTATGTGAGGAATTCAAGTGGGGGTTTAGTGCTAAATTATAGCTATGCAGGATACGATTAAATAAACTGGGCTTAAAATAAGTGTTTTGTTTCTTCTCATCTTTTTTTGCCTTCTTTTTTAAGCTTTAAATAAAGGAGTAAAATGTGCAAAAAAATGAACTCCTACTGAAAGTCTTACGCCACAATATGGTTGTTGTAATTCACGAAATGTATGAACTCAGAATAGAAGCAAAATTTAGAAACAATATATCTTAAAAACCACATATTTAAATATCTTACTATTTATATAACTATATAACAAACTACTGGGGGGTGGAATTATGAAAAATCATGAAATGCCAATGGAAGAATTTTATAAATTAGAAGATACTCCAAAAAACCGAATAATAGACAAAATAGTCAGAGCTCTCAAAAAAGAACAGAAAGCAATGAGGGTGCGACACCTTGCTCACAAAATAGGAATCCAAAACGTGGGAATGGTTAGCAACGTAGTTAAGCAACACAATGGAAAGGAAGTTCTAAAAAAACGGGTTGGCAAAGAAGCTTGGGTAGGACTAAACCCAAGCTACAAACCAAAAAAGAAATAGTATGTAAAAAGTATTGCTTCTGTGTAAAAAGTCACAAAAAAGTAAGACTATTTATACAAAGCTAATTTCCCCTAAAACTTTTTATATAACTTACTGCATTATTTTAGTATAAGGTTTGGGTGTTTGAACCATAACGCCTAATATTTTTTGTAAAAAAAGAGGGACAGACCTAGGGCGTAATAATATTAAAATTATTTTTCTTTAAGCCTTGCCTTCTTTATTATGAAGACGCCGGAATTATGTTTTACTTTAATTTCGGATTCAATTACTTCAATCCTCTTTTTGAAGAAGGGGGTATCCAATACTGTCGTCTCTATTTCTCCTCCTTCGCCTGAAGGGCTTAACTTGAATTTCTCTTGCAGTCCAACCAATTCCTTTACTGTCCATTCATCTAATTCTCTTCCCAGCCATTTCTCGTTTAAAGGGAAGGCAAAGATGCCGGAAATGATTACCTTGAAATTGTTCTCCAAAAGTTCTTCAAGCAATTGCTTCTGGCTTTTCTTCCACAAAGGATTAATGCACTTCAAATTCAATTCACTGCAAATCTTCTGGATCCTCTGAGACTGATAAACAGACTCTATTGCACCAGTAACAATTCCCTCAAGCTTAAATTTCTTTTTTGCCTTTTCAATTGCCTTCTTTAAGTCCTTTAATTCCTCTTCCTTTACACCTGCAGTCTCCTGCTTTACCAAAGGCAGCCCAATAGCTTGAGCCTGAAGTTCTGTAACCCAAATGTTTGGAGTGTGAAACATGAAGCTCTCGGGATTTCTGGATATAATTGAAATAAGGCAGACTACCATGCTCTCTTTTTCTTGCATTGCCTTGAACAAGGCATAACAGGAATCCTTTCCCCCAGAAAATAAAACCCCAACATTCATAAAAAAACCTTAGGAAGGCTTTCATTATTCAGAATGCACTTGTAGAAAGACTCATAATTCAAGGCAATCTTATCCCAAGTCAAATTCTTTAATACATGCTCTCTTGCCTTCAGACCGGCAGAAATCCTTGCTTTTTTGTCTTCAATGAATTCACTTAAAGCAGAAGCCAGCTTTCGACTGTCTGCGGCAGGAACAATGCTTGTTTCAGTGGCAGCAATTTCCTTCATTCCTCCAGCATCAGTGATAACGCAAGGCAGCGCGCAAGCCATTGCCTCAACAAAAGCAATTCCCAAAGGCTCCCAGATAGAAGGCATTACAAAAAGGTCAGCAGCATTATAGTATTGGAGAAGTTCTTCATCAAATTTTCCTGCTCCAGCAAAAATTATTTCCTTCTCTACACCCAAAGATTTTGCCTGCGCCTTCAATTCATTCAATAAATTGCCGTGCCCAATAATTATAATGGAGAAACTTCTTCCATCAGCCTTCAGTTTGCATGCAGCATCAATCAAGTAATTCAAGCCTTTCTGCTTGACAAGCCTTGCATTCGCTAGAATAATTATGTCAGAATCAATTGAATGCTTTCCCCTGATTTCAGCGACAGCCCTCTCTTTTTCTGTCTTGCTGAAAGGCCTGAAGACCTTTTCTTCAATTCCATTGTATATTACAGTAGTCCTTGCAAGGCAGTCTCTTGGAACAGTAATGTCTCTGGTGTTAAGGCTTACAGCGCTTATGCCATCACAGGAACGCATTACCTGCTTTCCCCACACGTCATCGTAAATTCCCCCAAAGAAATCTGTTGCCTTTGAAATGCCCTTAGGCCTTGCGTTATGCAAAGTCAAAGCCAATTCCTTTTTTTTTGCCTTGAGTGCAGCAAGGGTGAAAAAATAATACCAAAAGCGGTTATGCAAGTGAAATATGTCTGCTTCTGCTTTAAGCACAGCAAGAGAGGTTGTTGGAGTGAAAGTGTAAGGAGGAGGCAGGGGATAAGGCAGTTTCGCCAGGTAAAGGCTTGAAATCCTTTTTACTTTAATTCCCTCAATTAATTCCTCTTTTTTTGTGTTAGGAATCCTTGAAGTAAGAACTTGAATTTCATGGCCTCTCGCAGCAAGCCTTTTCCCTACATGAAACACAACCTTCTCTGTCCCGCCCATATAAGGATAGAATAAAGGGTCCAGCATGCACACCCTAAAAGAATCCATAACCAATCCATAAAGCGCAAAGAAAATTTAAATTTATTTAATCTCCATCCAAAAAAAGAAAAAAAAAAGAAGAAAGGTTTATTAAGAAGGAAAGACCTTAATGATAAATAAAGGTGAAATGAATGCCTTTACCGAAAAGAGGAACAACAAGAAAAAGGAATCCAAGAATAAGAGATACCTATAAAGGGCATGTTTTATTTTATATCCCAGAAACAGGAGAATTTTTTAGAGGAGTACCAGAACGCAGAGAGATAAAAGAAGTTTATAAACACGGTCTTAAAAGAAACCAATGGATATTCGACACTATGCCTGTAAAAGCATTAGCTACAAAACCCACTTCATCTTTATTCATGCATACTGCCCCAACACTTGAAAATGAAAAGGTTATTAAGTTAAGAAAAAAGAAAATACATATAGGGAAGAAAAGATAATTTCACCCACAATTTGTAATTCTATATAAGCATACATCTTATTAAGGTTGATCAGAACGTAAACTTTTTATTTATATTTGAGTATAATGTATTACGGTGATTGCATGGAAACTGTTATCGTATCACAAAAGTTTCAGATAGTCCTGCCCAAGCTTATTAGGAGGAGTTTGGGGATTGAGCCGAAAGAAAAGTTAGTTGTTATAGAGAAAAAAGGGGTAATAGAATTAATTCCAGTAGGGAAAATGAGTGAAGCCAAAGGTTTAGCCAAAGGAGTTACAACAAAAAAGCTGAGGGATGAAAGTGAACGTTTTAGTTGATTCTTTTGGATGGATTGAATATTTTGGGGAAGGAAGGTTGTCAGAAAAATACGGCCAGTACATTGAAAAAGCAAACAAATCTGAATTCTTTACCCCTTCAATTGTTCTCTTTGAAGTGTACAAGCAAATAAAGCGAATGCAGAATGAAACCAAGGCATTGGAAGCAATTGCTTACATAGTGTCTTATACAACAGTAATCATATTAGATGAAAATATTGCAATAGAAGCTGCAGAAAAAAGCATTGAAACAGGCCTCGGAATGGCTGATTCAATAATTAAAGCCACAGCAGAAAAAACAAAAGCAAAAATAATTACCTCAGACAAACACTTCAGAGGAATGAAAGAAATAATACTCGTAGAGTAATTCTACATAAGAATACATAACATAATGCTGCTGAAACAATGCTTCCGCAGGGCAATCAATGAAATGGGCGCAAATAAAAGACCTAAAACAATTCCAATTAATATAAAGTGCCGTTAATACACCTGTTTTTTTGTTTTGAGCCTGAAAATTGCTTTTCTTGCTTTTAGCCTCTTTTTTTGAATAACTCCAGTTTAAGGGATGTCGGATTCCTAAAGGAAATTGCTTTATACATAAAGATTTCCGGGTTTTCTATGCAATAACAGAGTGTTATTTTTGCTCTGTTTTGTTAACAAAAGCCTTTTAAAGCCCTAAAGCAGAATATATTACTGAATTGAATTCTATTAATTCAATTTTTCTATATATTTTTTATGGGGTGGTAAAATTTGAAGTCAGTAATAGAGGAAGCAGTAAATAAAAGCGTTGCAGTCAAAGCAGAAGACAAAATAGAGGAATTCGGCGCTCCTAAAATCATGGTGATAGGTACAGGGGGAGCAGGCTGCAATGCAGCAAACAGGCTGGCAAACATGGGCGTTTCAGGAGCCCAATTGGTTGCAGTGAACACAGACAAACAGCACTTATCAATTATTAATGATGAATTAACCAAAATCCTGATAGGGAAGAGCGTTACAAGGGGTTTAGGAGCAGGAGGATATCCAGACATTGGAGCAAAGGCAGCAGAAGTGTCAAGGCAGGCCCTAGAAGAGGTTTTAAGCGGGGTAGACATGCTTTTTCTTTCAGCTGGAATGGGGGGAGGAACAGGAACTGGAAGTGCGCCAATTATAGCACAAATAGCAAAAGAGCAGGGCGCAATAGTAATAGCAATAGTAACCTATCCTTTTGCCTTAGAGAAAGCAAGACTAATAAAAGCAGAAGAAGGAATAGAAGAACTAAGGAAAAGCACAGACACAGTGGTGGTAATAGACAACAACAGGCTAGTAGAATTGGTTCCAAACCTTCCAATACAAGACGCATTCAAGGTAGCAGACGAAGTCACAGCACGGACAGTAAGGGGCATAACAGAAACAATAACCCAGCCTTCTTTGATCAACTTGGACTTTGCTGATGTTAGGGCAGTAATGGGAAACAAAGGCCTTTCAGTAATTGCAGTAGGGGAAAGCAAGTCAGTCAACAAAGTAGATGAAGTAGTGGAAGACACTTTAAAGAATGTCCTCTTGGACGTGGACTTTACTGGAGCTTCAGGAGCCTTAATTCACATTACAGGAGGACCTGAACTGACCTTGGGCGAAGCAAACGCTGTAGGCGAAATGCTCACAGAAAGCATTGACCCTAAATCTGTAGTCATCTGGGGCGCAAGGGTTGACCCGACATTTGAAAACAAAATAGAAGTAATAAGCATTTTCACAGGAGTGCACAGCCCTTACATTAAAAGCCCAGAAGAAACCTCTGAGTCAAGAGCCATGAGCTCCAGAGCAAAAGGAAAAAGCGAACTAGGCCTAGGATACGCGTAAATCCTCCTTTCCTTTCTTTTTCTTTTTTTTTTGATTTTTTTATGAGCAAAGCTTATTAAGAGGGAAAGACTTACTATTGAATAGAGATGATAAAAAAATGCCAAAACCAGCAAGAATAAAAGTAGGAAAACCAAGACTACAAGATAATAGGAGAAAAAAGATTATTTACATTACAGAAGGAAAAGGAAAAGAATTTTTGGCAGAACTGTCCAGTCATAAAATTCCAGCATTTCATGGTTATAAACATGGGCCTTTTACTGTAGTGAATAGCTTACGCGGAAGAGAAAGAAGAACTCTTAGGGAAGATGCTCCAATAGCAAACCGCAGTGAACTCAGAGGCACAACTTTTGAAAAAGGATTTAAGGGCACGGCACAACAACTTTATGTTGGAACAAAAGAATCCAGGAAAAAAAGCCCTAAAAAATAATTTTTTGCATAGGTTTAAATAGGATTGAATTGAATTAATTTAGGATGAAGAAAATTCTCTTGCTTGCCGGGTTTTTGGCTTTAGTGATTGCAGCTGGCTGCATAAAGCAGCCCTTGAGCAGTGCAGAACTCACAAAAATCTATTTCTATAAAAGCGACGGCACCATGACAATAAAACACATATATTACGGCGAATTAAGTGCTGACAGCACTGAATGGGAGCAGAACTGCACCGAGGCCCTGCAAGGCCAGATTGATTCAATAATAGAAGACGCAAAATCAAAGAGGACTACAGCAAAAAGCGAAGAAGAATTCAAGAAACTCAACAATTCAATTGCAGCACTCGAACTAATAAAGGGAAGGATTGAATGCAGCCTGCAGAGAGACAATGCCTTGAACTTGGAAGAGAAAGCAAAAATAACAGCAACAATTGAAATGGACAAAGACTTCATAAAAAAAATAAGAGACCTGAATGCAGGGGAAACAGACTACGGCATAACAAGAGAGGAAGGGGGAGGCTTCACTGCAAGAATTCCATTAAAAGAAAACATAAGCGCAATAGACCTTTTCGCAGAAAACATCACCAAAAAAACAATTAAAATAAAAGTTGAAGGGGATGTCTCATCAATAAAGCCCGAAGGTTATACAATAGAAGATAATTATTATGTCTTCAGGAACCCGGAAAAATTCAAGGAAGAATTCATTGAATTAAATTACAAGCTTAACGCATACTATTTCCTTGTGGGCTACTTCCTTCCTGCAGCAGTGCTCATAGGATTAATGGTAATACTTATAATAGTCGCATTATCGTTCTCAGGCAAAAAAAAGGTGGGCACAACAAAAACAAAAGAGGAAATAGCAAAGCCTGTGAAAATTGAAGACGAGAG
Organism: Candidatus Diapherotrites archaeon; assembly: GCA_040755695.1. Lineage (NCBI taxonomy): Archaea > Nanobdellati > Candidatus Iainarchaeota > Candidatus Iainarchaeia > Candidatus Iainarchaeales > Candidatus Iainarchaeaceae > Candidatus Iainarchaeum > Candidatus Iainarchaeum sp. Next base: position 38,276 of record JBFMAK010000004.1, read on the forward strand.
AAGGCAGATGATAGCAGAAAAAATAGAGCAAGAAAAAAAATTAAGGGAAAAAATATCAGGCGAAACAGAAAAAGAAAAGAAACCTCAAAAGCCATTGAGCCCAGAAGACCAAATGGAACAACTCAAAATAAAACTTACAGAAGTGCTAAGAAAAGAGATAGGCTCAAGCGACATAAAAATAATGTCCTTCACCAAAGTAAGGGACAATTACCTCGCAAAAGTGGAGATAGTGAACGAATTATACTTCATGGACTTGGACTCAAAGTTCAGGATAATAGACTTCAAGAAAATGTGATTAATGCATATATTTAAATTATCTGCCTCAGCCAATTAATACATAGAATATGCAATCAACTCTGCTTCTCGCATGAATGTTGCTTTGTGTACTCTATTACACAAGAATTATAAAGAAAGGTGAAAAATTAAATGGCTTTCAGAAGTTTTTCTGGCGGCGAAAGGAAAATGTACAAGGCTGTCTGCTCTGACTGCGGACAAGACTGCGAGGTTCCATTCCAGCCAACAGAAGGAAAACCTGTCTACTGCAGGGAATGCTACCAAAAGCACAGAAGATACTAATTAGTTGGAATTAAACAAGACAAACAAACCAATTTTATTCTTTTTCTATTTTATTTTTATTAAGTCACTCACCAGAACAGGCGGGGGTCGGATAGCGGTCTATTCCACCAGCTTGAGGGGCTGGCGCCTCAGTGGCTTCGAGAGTTCGAATCTCTCCCCCCGCAAATCAGAACCTTGCGGTTCCGATACCTCCAAACCGCCGCTGCCGGTTTACGTCAGACCTTATAACACAAATTTTTTATTAATTTTGCTGTTTTTTCTTTGTTTATGAGAAAATCTTTGAATCAGTACAGGAATATTGTTGGGGATGAAAGCATTGACAAGCTTTACGAGGCTGCAGCCCCCTTAAGCGAAAAACATTTCGTTCACATTAATTCAACTCATTACGGTGGAGGCGTTGTTGAAATACTAAACAGCCTAATCCCTTTAATGAATGATGCGGGCATTAGCACTGGATGGAGGGTCCTCAAGGGAACATCAGAATTTTTTACTGTAACCAAAAAATTTCATAATGCCTTGCAAGGAGAAAAAATTAATTTTTCTGAAATGAAAAAAAAGATTTACATTGACTTTAATGAACAGAATTCTTTTATTACCCACATAAGCCATCATGATTGCATAATAATTCATGACATTCAGCCACTGCCTTTTATAACCTTCTATAAAAAAACACAGCCTTGGATTTGGCGCTGCCATGTCGATTTATCAAGGCCTAACAAAGAAGTCTGGAATTACCTGAAAAAATTTATTTTAAGGTATGATGCAGTCATTGTTTCAGCAAAAAAGTTTAAGAAAAGTATGCCTATACCAACGCGCATAATTGTCCCATCAATAGATCCTTTAAGCGCAAAAAATGAAGAAATACCGCAAAATAAAATCGAAAAATTTCTGGCAAAAAAAGGCGTTGAATGCAATAAGCCTATTATCTCACAGATCTCCCGCTTTGATAAATGGAAGGACCCATTAGGGGTAATTAAAGTGTTTAAGCTCATTAAAAAGAAAGTGGACTGCAAACTGGTTTTAATGGGGAGCATGGCAGGAGATGACCCTGAAGGACCTATTATATATGGAAAAATACTTAAAGAGGTTGAAGGCGAAAAAGACATTATTTTATTAACAGAAGACAATGCCTTTCTGGTTAATGCATTGCAAAGGGCGTCTTCTGTTGTTTTACAAAAATCTATCAAGGAAGGCTTTGGCCTTTCAGTCAGTGAAGCCTTATGGAAAGAAAAGCCAGTAATAGGAAGCAATGTGGGGGGCATTCCATTGCAGATAATCAACGGAAAAACAGGCTATCTGGTTGACGGCATAAAAGATTGCGCAGACAAAACAATTAAACTGTTAAAAAATGAGAAAATGGCCAAAAAAATGGGTGCCCAAGGAAAAGAATTCGTGAAAAACAATTTTCTGATTACAAGACACTTAAAAGATTATTTTGAATTATTTAAAGAAAAAAGATTTGGGCTAATAAAATAGAAATTTGCGGGTTGCATTTCAAGCAAATGAACAATAAATTTTTATAGTTTTCTAGATACTTCTCTACCGTATGCCAGCAATAGAAACATTAATCCAGAATGATTACCTTAGATTCCTGCTTATTTTGGTAGCTTCATTCATAATTGCCAGAACAGCGCATTTTATCCTCAAGAATTATTTGAAGAAACTGACTGAAAAAACAAAAAGCGACATTGATGACATTTTAGTTGACTTGATTACAAGGCCATTATATGTTCTGGTTATGCTTGGAGGCTTTTATCTTGCCTTGAAATCCTTGGCTGTATTAAATCCTTACTATTTATGGTTGGACGGAATATTCTTTCTTTTATTTGTGTTCATAATTGCAAGGCTTGTTTCAAGGGCTCTTGCTATATTTGTAAGCAAGGGTCTTAAAGTACAAAAAAAATTTGAGAAAACACCTCAGTTGATAAACAAAATAGTTTCTGCGGTAATCTACTTATTTGCCATACTGATTGCATTGGATTATTTTGGAATCGAAATAACGCCGGTTATTGCTGCTTTGGGCATTGGAGGACTAGCTGTGGGCCTTGCACTTCAAAGCACTCTCTCAAACTTTTTTGCAGGCCTAAGCATAATTTCAGCCAAGCCAATCAATATAGGGGACCACATTGAAATTCCGGATGCAAATATTTCCGGTTACGTGGAAGACATAAGCTGGAGGGCAACAAGAATCAAAACCCTTCCCAACACTATTGTAATAGTGCCTAACTCAAAGCTAGCTGAAAGCATTATAGTGAATAATTCTCTTCCACAAAAAGAGATGGCTGCATTAGTTCAGTGCGGTGTTGCCTACAATTCTGACCTCAAAAAAGTCGAAAAGGTCACAGTGGATGTAGCAAGGAAAATCCAGAAGACAGTGCCTGGAGCAGTAAAAGAATTTGAGCCTTTCATAAGATACCATACCTTCGCGGACTCAAACATTAATTTTACTGTTATCCTTAGAGTGGAAACCTTTGTGGATAAGTACCTTGTAATGCACGAATTCATTAAAGCGCTTAAAGAGAGATACGACAAGGAAGGCATTGAAATCTCCTGGCCTGTAAGAAAAATATATTACGGGAAATGAATCATCTGCCTAACGCCAAGAAAAGGAAAAGAAAATAAGACAACAATAGCACAAAGCCTTTTGCCCTTGAAATCCTAAAACCAAAGAAGGTAAATATCACTAACAAAAGGGAAACAAAAAACATGAATGGAATTAAGAGCAGTTCAAATTTTAATGGCACGAGCAATGGCGAAACAATTCCTGCTGCCCCCACTACCATGAGAATGTTCACTGTATTGCTTCCAATAATGTTTCCAACCATGATATTGTTTAATCCTTTTTTTATTGCAGTAATTGAAACAAAGAGTTCAGGCACTGTAGTGCCCAAGGACATGAGGGTTGCGGCAATAAGGCTTTCATGAAAGCCAAAAGAAAAAGCAATCCCCTTGATTCCATCAATTAAAATTAATGCCCCTAAATACAATCCTATCAGTCCTATGCCAAAAACACCTAACTCAAGCAAAAGGGCCTTCTTGAAGCTTTTCGCTATTGACCTAATTAAGGTTTCAGGTTTGAAGAGGTTAAGGTAAGTGTGAAAGCTGAAGAAGTCCGCAACCCTTATCTGAATTTTAAGCAGGAAAAACATGTACGCAATAAAACCAGCAAACAAAAGCAGGGACTCATAAAATGAAATCACCCCGTCAAAAGCAAAACCCATAAAAATAAAAGAAGCCAGGAACATGATCATTAATTCCCTGCTGAAAACCTCTCTTGGAATTAAAATTGCCCCTGCAATAACAGAGCTCAAGCCAAGAATAAGGCTTATGTTTGCAATGTTCGCCCCAACAATGTTTCCTACAGCAATGCCCCCTGAACCAGCAAAAGAAGAAATAAGAGAAGAGGAAAGCTCTGGCAGAGAGGTTCCAATTGCAATAATTGTAAGGCCTATCACCAATTCGCTTATTCCGTAGATTCTTGCAATCCTTGAAGCGCTTCCTACAATTAAATCAGAGCTCTTCATCAATAAAAAGAAAGCCGCAAAAACAAACAAAAAATACAAAATCATGGTGCTCCACAAAATAAAAAGCGAAAAATTATTTAATGACTTCAGGCATTAAACTAAAAGTGGTTCAAAAATGATTGATGTAGGCTTCATTATCGGGCTCATAGGCCTAATAATATTCTTTGGATTCTTTGCTTCGGTGTTCTTCCAGAGGACGAAAATCCCTGACGTCCTTCTGCTCATATTTATTGGAATGCTTATAGGGCCTATTTTAGGCTATATTAGCTCTGCTTCGCTGATGGCTTTCGCGCCGTTGATTGGGACAATAGCATTAATCATAATAGTGTTTGAAGGCGGAGCAAAACTGGATTTGGAGACAGTGATAAAGCAGCTGCCCCAAGCAAGCATATTCACTGTAATAGTGTGCATTCTTACAGCAATCATTTCAATGGTCTTCACCATATTTTTGGGGATGCCCTTAATCTACGGCCTTCTCTTGGGGTTCATTATTGCGGGAACCAGCTATGAAATAATCGCTTCACTTGTTTCAAAGCTTTCTGTTTCAGAGGAAATAAAAACTTTATTGAGCTTGGAGTCAGCGTTCAACACAGCAATAACCATTGTTGCGGCTATTGCTTTAGTGCAATTGATTTCGCTTAAAACATTTGATGTAATAAACCCTTTCCAGAAGATTGCAAGCGCTTTCTCTATCGCAATAGTTTTAGGCATTATTGCAGCATTCCTTTGGGCAAAAATAATGAAAATTCTTAAAGGGCAGCCATACCATTACCTTCTCAGCCTCTCAAGCTCTTTTGTTTTATATGTTGTTACAGAAATACTTGGAGGCAACGGGATTACCTCCATCCTCATATTCGGGCTAGTGCTTGCCAACTACAACACAATAACAAGGGCATTGAACCTGCGAAGCTACTTCAAGATAGACTATTCTGTCAAAACCCTCCAGACAGAAGTGAGCTTTTTTGTGAGGACAATGTTTTTCGTTTACTTGGGCGCAGTATTCAATTTCAGTGAATTCACCCAGCAAATCATCATAACTTCCCTTGTAGTTTTTCTGGCAATAATCATTGCAAGATATGCTTCAATTAAAATCTTATTGAAATTAAACAATTCACTGAAAGAATCTGATACAGTTATTATGTCCATGCTGCCGAGAGGCCTTGGCACAGCAGTTTTAGCCTCACTTCCATTATCCTTTGGCCTGAAACTGGACTTCACAAACATTGTGCTAATGATTGTAATCCTCTCAAATGTTTTCGCCACAATAACAGTATTCTATTTCGAGAGAGCATACAAAAAGAACTTGATTGCAACAACCCAACTATAAATTTTTAATTAATTTAGAGCTTAAATTTATGCATTCTTCTTACCCTTTCAAGCTTTCCTGTTTTCAGATTGTAATGTAAAGGCCTCTTCCAGAAACGCCTCCATTCCTTTCCCCTCAAACCTTTTTCTGTTGCTATAACTTGAAGAATGAATTGTCTTGTTTTAGGTCCTCTTATTCTTAGAATATTAAAAGCATCATATAATGTTCCCTTGAATTCTGGTTTAAGCTTTTTAACAGCATTTAAAATATTTTCTTCTGTTTCGGAATACCTGCGCTTTCTCAAAACCTTTCTCTGTCCAATAAGCCTTATTTCCTTGTAATATATTTCTCCGCTTTTACGCATTCCAAAACACTAAAAAACAATTAGTGCATAACTTAATTATAATTCTATCTTTTTCCTTTTTGGGCAACTTTCCCTTTCTTTTTTGGGATAACGTAACACTTTTTTCTTTCGGGAAAGAAAAAAGGGTCCGACGCGGAGGACGAGATTCGAACTCGCGTGAGCTTTTGCTCGCCAGCTTTCCTGCCGCCATTTTTTTCTCTTTGGGGCAACTTACCACTTTCTCTTTTTTCTAAAAAGAGAAAGGGGCAGGCTCAAGGCTGGTGCGTTGGACCACTCCGCCACCTCCGCAAATCAGAAACTACGTTTCCGATACCTTCCTTGTATTACATTCGCTTGCGCTCAGTAATACTTATCAGAACCTTGCGGTTCCGATACCTTCCAACCGGTCCGTCAGTTGACGCCGGTGCACTACATTCGCTACGCTCAGTAGTGCTTCCACAGCTTTTGTGTGGTTATAGTTTTATTGCAGGAAAACATTTAATAAAAAAAGGTTTTAGTTTAAGAAAAATTAGAGCGAAGAATTGAGGAAGGGCAGACCAGGGATCTGCTGCAGCCTTTAAGGAAAAGGCCGGCGAAGAAAATGCTCCGCAGTGCAGTATGGCCTGCCTCCTTTAACTCCCAATACCCGATACTATCTTTTAAGAGCATTAATTTAAATATTTTTTTATTTTATTTTTCAATCAATTGAATTAAACATAAAAAAAGGCTCTTTAAAGCAGAATATTTTTAAATTCAAGTTCAATAATAATTAAAGCATGAAAGGAAAATTCTGTTTAATTGCAGTTCTGGTTGTATTTGCTTTGCTTACTGCTGGATGCACTTTAAGCCCAGGCAAGCCTCCTGAAGAAAAGCCAGGGGAAACGCCCAGCCTTCTTACCCCGCCTTCAAGTGTTACAGCTGAAGTGAAAGGCAGTACTGCAAGGATTACCTGGAGCAAGAGCACTGAAACTGGGGTAAAAGGATACAATGTGTTCAGGAGCCTTCTAAAAGGAAAGAATTACATGAAATTGACTGAAGAGCCTTTGGATGTAAACGAATTCACTGACAAGGAATTGGCTGAAGGCCTTACATACTATTATGCTGTAACAGTAGTTAACTCGCAGGGAACAGACAGTGAGTTCTCTCAGGAGGCAAGCGCCCTGGTTTTAGGGATTGAATTGATTATAGACAAAAATAACTCAATTTATGCGGGCTTATGCGAGGAAAAGGAAAGCCAGTTCAAGAAAGACTTGTGCTTGTCTAATTATGCAATAGAGCACTTGGATGGCCTTGTATGCAATTTCATTGAAGGCCTCTCAAAAGACAACTGCTTCAATGAAGTGGCAACAAAAAAGAATGAAGCAGCCTTCTGCGCTTTTATCACTGTGCTGAATCCTTCAATGAAAGATGCTTGTTACAAGACAATTGCAGTAGCATTGAATGACGCAAAGATTTGCCTGCAGATAAAAGATAAGACAGTTTCAGATGAATGCACTAAAACAATAGCCTTAAGCCAGTCTTCGGCAACTGAATGCAATTCAATTGCAGGCGTCACAGAAAGGGATGACTGCTTTACCCAACTGGCGCAAAAACTCAAGGACTACAAGGTGTGCAATAATATTTCTTCTTCTCGCTCTTTCACTGCATTCAAGAAAGACGAATGCCTTAATTCCCTTCTATCAAGCGCAACAGACGAAAAGATATGCGCTTTATACATTGACAAAACCTTGGCAGACAACTGCTACAATTCAATTGCAGTCAATACAGGCAATTTCGATTTATGCGAAAAGATAGTCAGCGACTATAATTCCGATGTATGCGTCTTCAACGTAGACAAAAATGTCCTAAAATTAGAGTACTGCACCATAATAAAGGATGCAAACATACAGCAGGACTGCTTTACATATTTAGGGGAGAAGAACCCTTCAATTGAGGCGTGCGAATTAATACTCAATTTCCCTGACAAGGAAACCTGCTACTATAATTTGGCAGTCAAAAACCTTTCATTCGAGCAATGCAAAAACATTGCGGCAGACATGAACAAAAGGGATTCATGCTACAGCCAGATTGCAGCAGACCTGAACCAGAGCAGTGCCTGCATTAGAATAAGAGACAACACAATAAGAAACAACTGCTATGCCTTAGTGGCATTGAATTCGCTTAGCCCTGAAGTGTGCGAAAAAATTACTACTGGAACAGGATACATTTCATGCATTAGCGAAATAGCAATAAAATTAAAGGACTACAGTGTCTGCAAGCAGGTAACAAAAGACTATCCTGCCTTCATTTACAACAGAACAGACTATTGTTATTATGATTTCGGCGTTGAATTGAAAAGCCATGACGCCTGCGCAAAAATATTCAATCCTGCATACAGGGTTGCATGCGACGGCAATGCCTCAATTTAAATCAGAACCTTGCGGTTCCGATACCTCCCTTTGGTGGTTCAAATACCTCCCTTAAAATTCGGATTCCTTAATTTACTGATTGTTTCAATCAAATTCTTTGACTTGAAGATGGTTGAACCGCTCACAAGAATTGTTGCTCCCCCATCAATTACCTTGCGCGCATTCAATTCATTTATGCCACCGTCAACCTCTAACTCAAAATTCAATCCCCTTTCTTCCTTCAATTCATTCAATTCCCTTATTTTCTGGATTGATTCCTCAAGGAATTTCTGGCCTCCAAAGCCTGCATTAACGCTCATAACCAGAACCATATCAACAGAATCAAGGAAAGCAAGAACTTCTTTCACTGGCGTTAAAGCATTCACTGCAATCCCTGCCTTAACATTATTTGATTTAATCAATTCAATTAATTCATCCTGCTTTTTTGTTGCCTCAACATGAAAGGAAAGGAATTCAGGCTTAAAAGAAAGAAATCTTTCAATCAGCTTTTCAGGCTCTGAAATCATCAAGTGAATATCCAAAGGCACTCTTGTCCTGCCGCAAATTGATTCAATTACAGGCAGGCCGAAAGAAATGTTTTGTACAAACAAACCGTCCATTACGTCCAAGTGCAGCAAGTCAGCTCCAGCCTCTTCCACCCTCTTGATTTCTTCTCCCAGCACAGAAAAATCAGCTGAAAGAATTGAAGGCGCAATTAAAACCATTTTTTATTACCCCCAATGTTTAAGTCTCCTGAGAATTGCTCCCTTTCTTCTGTGATAAGTTATTCTCCGCGGACTTGATTTAGCCATGCTTTTTATTCGAGTTGAAACCACTTCACTCATTTTATTAAATTCTTCAAGTTTTCTTGTTTGCCCTGTCCTGACCATAAATTCTCTGATTACTTTAACTGAATCATTAAATTGTTTCATCCTGCTTTCAACATGTTTTTGTATTGTCTGAATGGCTGGCTTTTCGTGCTCAAACCTCCTATTAGGAATTGCAATACATTTAAATTTCAAGCCAAGTGCTAATGCCACAACAGGCCTTATGGGCTCTTTGCCCCACATGCCAAGAGAATCTTTTATTTCTTTTCTTGAATTCTTAAAAATTTCTTTTATGAAAGAATTGATTTTATTATGTGCTTGAGGAGTCAAACAAATCATTCCCGAAAATGTCTGAAAAGAAAACGGATTGCTTAAAAAAGGATTTGCCTTAAATTTGCTTGGCTCAAAAGCAGGGTTTGCATAACTTGCAAACCTTGAAACCCATATTTCATTGAGATACTGCGGTTTAGGGAAACTTAAAATGTTTCTGTGCCTGAAAGCCCAGCCAGCAGTAACAAATTCTGCTTCCCTTTTCAGTACAGGCTTTATTAAACGGTCCAATTGTTTTGAAGAGTAAAGGAAATCATCACAGCAGGAAAGCATTGCAAAAACATTATTCCTTTCAGCTAACTCAAAGCCTCTATCTATTGCATCATTTAACCCCAAATTTTGTGCTCTTTCTAATGTAATTCTCTCTCCTGTTGCCTTAAGCCTTCTTCTAACTTTATCATTCAAGCCATTCTCTGAAGTGTCTTCAATAATGAAGCTGGGTTTGATACCAATTCTTTTCAGTGAAAGAGCAGCATTTTTTATGGTAGCTGGAAGTGTTTCAATAACATATTTCCTTCCAATGGTAGGAATTATCACCGCAACAGTATTCTTCATTTTCTTCAATTGAATTCACCCCTTTTTTTCATCCAACAAAAACTGTTATTCATCAGTTACCCTTGTGGACCGGTCGGGATTTGAACCCGAATTCTCTCGGATGCGAACCGAGCGCATTGCCAGGTTGTGCTACCGGCCCAAACAAATAATGAATTAATTATAAAAAAAAGGTTAAATTATAATGCATTGAGTCATTTTTCCTGCTTTTCTTTTTTTATGTGAAATAATATCATTATGCCTCTCGCGGCACCAGTAAGCCAGGGCTTTATGTGGAAGAATATTTTAACTAGCCTTGCAAGGCCTGTGAGCACTGGCTTGATTATAGCAAGAATGCCTACTGTCTTAACAAATATGAGATAGGGAATGAAAGAGAGAATGAGAAGCCAGTTTTCTTTCACAAATTCTTCTTTCCGTTTTGCCTTAAAATAATGATTGACTAAATCAACGCCCAAAATTATTACTGCAATAATGTCAATTACCTCAACCCAAAAAAGGCTTTCTTCAGAAATAGAGTGCCTGAAAAACAATTCAATAATTAAAGTAATAAAAATTACGAGTGTTGCATTGAACACTATTACCTTCCAGGTCTTGGCGTGCTGTTCAGGAATCATATAAACCATAAATTAAAGGCATTTAAGTTAAAAAAACCTGCTGGAAAAAATCCAAAAAAGCAACAAATTAATATAAGTTTAACCTTAAGTTTTAAGAGTGAACTAAATGAGCGAAGAAGAGGAAAAGCCAAGGGCTGAAAGCGGGGAAGAAAAGCACAGGGTGGAGAAGAGCATTGTGAAGGAAGACAACGACATATTTGATGAAGTGTTTGAGGGAAAAAAGGAAAAGAGGGTGGAGCAAAGAATTGAAGAGACTGAAGAAGAGGAAAAAGAAATGAATGAAAAGGAAGGAAAGGAATTAGGAGGGGAAGAGGAATTAATTCCAATTAAAGAAAAAAAGAAGAAAAAAGAAAAGGAAAAGAAGTTGAAGGGCGTTGAAGGCGCAAGGCAGGAAATGCTCCAAGAAAAAGAGAAAGACAAACTCAAGAGGGAGATAATAAAAAAGGCATTGAAGTCTGCAACAATAGAGCCAGAGATAATGGAACCTGAAATTGAAGAAGTAGAATTAGAGCCTGAAGAGATAAGCCCTGAAGACATTGAAGGCCTGGGAGAAAAATACCTTAAAGAAGAATTAGGAGAAAAAGAAAGCGAAGTAGAATTAATTGAGCCTGCAACAGTGCCTTTAAGGTTTCTGGAGTATGAAGCAAAAAATTCTGTTTTCATTGGAAGAAAAAAATCAGTCTTCCAGTCCTACAAGGACGAGGCAGGCCTCTTGATTGGGAGAGTGGAAGAAGACGGAAAACATAAAGAAAAAACAGTATTATTAGACGGACTGAACCCTCACGTAATATTTGTTTGCGGCGCGAGAGGATCGGGAAAATGCCTTACAGGCGATTCACTGATAACATTAGAAGACGGATCAATTATACCTATAAAAGAATTAGAATACAACAACAAAAGGGTCTTGGGATTAAATCATGAACTAAAAATAGTTCCATTAAAAAAAGAGGGCTTTTACAAAAGAAAAGTAGACAAATTGTTTTCTCTCCTGTTAAGGAGTGGAAGAGAAATAAAATTGACTCCAGAACACCCTCTCCTTACAATTAATGGGTGGGTGCAGGCACAAGAACTAAAAAGAAAAGACAGTATAGCAACTCCAAGAATTCTTAATGTGTTTGGAAACAGTAAAATGAAAGAAGGGGATGTAAAGCTTTTAGCTTATTTTATAGCAGAAGGCCATCTTGGAAATGCCTTTGTATTGTTTAGTAATCAAGACAAAAAAATAATTGAAGATTTCTCTAAAAGCATAAGGGAATTTGACGAAAACCTGAGGATCGAAGTGCACAGCAAAAGCTGGTGCTATAGAATAGCACAAAAAAAGAAAGGCATTGATTTAAGAAATATTGTAAGAAATGAAAAAGGGCAGTTTACAAACAAGGGTTTTGTCATTACACAAAAAAGCTCTCTGGCTAAATGGTTTGAAAGCATTGGCTTATACGGAAAGCTTTCAAAAGAGAAATTTATTCCGGAAGAAATATTAAAGCTTTCAAAAGAACAACTGGCCTTATTTCTTAACAGGCTTTTCAGCTGTGATGGAAGCATTCACAAGGTAAGCGGAAGCGAAAAAAACTGGCTGATTTCTTATGCTAGTTCCTCAGAGAAACTAATAAGGCAAGTGCAACACCTTCTGCTTAGATTTGGGATAATCTCAAAGATTAAACCAAAAAAAACAAAATTTAAAGAGAAAATATTTGATTCTTTTGAATTGGTTATTTCATCTGAAAGCGTAATCAAATTCATTCAAGAAATAGGCTTTTTTGGAATAAAAGAATTAAGACAAGAAACTGCAATAAAAAACATGCTTGAAATTAACAGAAACCCCAACATAGATACAATTCCAAAAGACATTTGGGATATTTATAGGCCAAAGAATTGGACGGCAACAGCCAGAGCTATGGGTTACAGCCAAAAGTCATTAAAGTCATTGCATAATGCCATAAATTATGCTCCTTCAAGAGAAAAGCTATTGAAAATTGCCCAAATAGATGAAAATAAGGGAGTACAACTGATAGCAGAATCAGACATTTTTTGGGATGAGGTAGTTGAATTAAAAGAAATAGAAGGGGAAGAAGTGTATGATATTTCTGTCCCAGAATACCACAATTTTATTGCAAACGATATAATTGTTCATAATTCTTACGTCCTTGGAGTCATAGCAGAGGAACTGGCTCTAAGAAACAAGAACATTGGCACAATAGTAATTGACCCTGTGGGAGTATTCTGGAGCATGAGGTATCCAAACAAAGAGGAAAAAGAATTAAAGGAATTAATTGAATGGAATTTAATGCCTCAAGGCCTGGAGAACTTAAAGGTATTCGTGCCAGAAGGCATTAAAGCAGAAATTCCAAGGAATACTTACGATGCAACATTTGCAGTACTGCCTTCAATGCTTTCAGTGGAAGACTGGTGCCTTACGTTTGGAATGGAGCGCTTTGGGCCGACAGGCCTTCTGTTAGACAAAGTACTCAAAAAAATAGAGCATGGTTATAAGACAACAGAAGCAAAATACATTAAAGCAAAGAAAGGAAACTACAGCTTGGAGGAATTGATTCAATGCCTTGAAACAGAAGAAGAATTAAATTCAAAAGAGAGAGGCTACAAGCAAGATTCCATCAGGGCTCTGGCTTCAAGGCTTGAAGCAGCAAAGAACTGGGGCATATTCTCAGAGAAAGGCACTCCATTAAGCGAATTAAGCAGGGAAAACCAGCTTACTGTTTTAGACACAAGCTTTTTAGAGGACAATGTCGGGGCATTAGTAATAGGGATTCTGGCTAGAAGAATCCTTTCAGCAAGAAAGATTTCTACAAGAAAAGAGAGCGCAAAAAAATTGAAGGCAAGCATGGACGAAATGCTTGAACTGGAGATTCCTCCAACATGGCTGTTCATAGATGAAGCCCACACTTTAATTCCCTCAGGGAATGTAAAAACGCCTGCAACAGAGGCTTTAGTGGAATACGTAAAGCAGGGAAGGAGGCCTGGCTGCAGCATTGTTTTTGCAACACAGCAGCCCAGCGCAATAGACACAAAGGTTTTATCCCAATTGGATATTCTTATTTCGCATAAACTGGTTTTTGACGACGACATAAAAGCAATATACAAGAGGATTCCGACAATAATTCCATTCAAATACAAGAAAAGCAATTTCATTAGGACTCTCCCAATTGGAAAAGCATTAGTAGGAGACAGGAGAGAGGAAACAAGCAGGGCTTTCGTGCTGAGCATTAGGCCCAGGATAAGCCAGCACGAAGGAAGGGATGTAGAGGCAACATCAATTGAATCAAAAATGAGCGAAGAACAAGTCCAAAAACTTGCAGTGGAAATGCTTATCTCAAAATTGAACAGGGAAGGAGAAATAGAATTGCCTCAAGTGAATTCGCTTATTGACACGCTGAACAGCAAGTATAAAACAAAGGTAATGCTCTCCTCAGTTCTTGACGCCCTTGAAGACAAGATGGTTTCAATTGATTCAGAGAAAATATTCCTGCCTTCAGCAATAAAAAAAGAGGAAGAAATAGCAGAAAGAAAGGAATTAATTGAAGAAAAAGGAATTGAAAGGGGAATTGAAGGCAAAGCAGAAGAAATGGCAGAAGCATTTCATTCGTTCCCGATCAGATTCAGTGAAGAGAGAGCCAGAAGGATTGCTGAAAGCGCAAGGAAGAAGAAAAAATTGGGTTTGATTGGAAGGGAAGAGCAATTGAAATCTTTGAATCTGTACTACGAAAAAATATTCAAGATTCAATACAATGACTTTAACCAAAGACAGGAATTCTTTTCCAACAACTGTTATGTGAGTTCTGAGACCGGTGAATTTCTGCATGCAACAGACAGAGAATTCATTGAATCAAAAGGATTCTCAAAAGTCATTCCCTTAGGAAGGGATGAAGCAAGCACTCTCGGAAGGCTTATTGAAAGAAAAAACCTGAAAGAATTAATTGGGCTGGGAGGCATAAGCGAAGAGAAAGCAAAGAAAGTGCTCGAAGAACTTACAAGAAAAGGATTCGTGAAAAAAGAATTAAAAGAGGGGAAGGCATCCTATTTCCTCAACTCGCAATTAGAGCTTCCGCCAAACCCAAGGCACAAAATTGTCAATTCACTGGATGAACTGCCTTTAACAGAAATAAAAGCAGGGCAAGTCAAGAAAGAAAACTTCACTGAAAGCCAGGTAATGCAGGCCCTGCAAAACTATTGGCCTTCAATTGTAATCAAAAAGCTTTCATTAATACTGAAGCCCTACTTTGAGGCTGTCCTAGAAGAAGCAGGAAAAGAAAGAAGGCTTAAGATAGACGCAATCACGGGAAAAATAATTTAATTAATTTAATTTTTTTATGGCTCAAGCTTTTTCTTTAAGGGAAGGAATAAAGGAATTAAAAGAAAGAATTATTGAACTAAAAAAAAGAGGCAAATTTGTTATTGTAGGGATTGCGGGGGCAAGCTGTTCAGGAAAGACATTCACTGCAAGAAAAATAAAGGCAAAAGTAATTCCATTCGACGACTACTACATAGGACTGAAAAAAATGAACAAAAAAAAAGTGAAGAACTTCGATGAACCCAAAGCGCTCGACCTCAAACTACTTAAAAAGCACTTGAAAGAACTAAAAAAAGGCAGGGCAGTCAGAAAACCTATTTATGACATGAAAACACATGAAAGGAAAGGGATTGAAAAATTTATTCCCTCAAAAATAATGATACTCGAAGGCCTTTACGCCCTCAGGCATGAAATACTAAAATTCATTGACTTGAAGGTTTTTGTTGAATCACCAAAAAAATTAAGGCTGAAGAGAAGGATTGAACGAGATGAAAAAGAAAGAGCATGGAGCAAAAAAGAAGCAATCCAATACTTCAATCAAGTAGTTGAGCCAAACTATAAAAAATACGTTCTGCCAACAATAAAAAATACTGAAATCATAATAAAAAATTAGGGCTGAATCAAATGATAAAAGAATTTTACCTGAAAAACGGAATTAATCTCTTGGTTGAAGAAAGAAAGGAAAGCAAGTCTGTTGCAATAGTCGTGGCAGTGAACTTCGGGTCACTCTACGAAAACAGAAAGCAGGCAGGCATAGCCCATTTAATTGAACACCTCATGTTTTCAGGCACAAAAAAAAGAAACAAAAAACAGATATCAGAAGAAATAGACAATATAGGGGGAAAAATAAACGCATTCACATCCAATGACATGACAGCCTATTATGTTGAATTACAGGACAAGCACTTAGACATAGGCTTGGGGGTATTGAGCGACTGCCTGCAGAACTCCTTGTTCGAAGAAAAAAACACGGAATTGGAAAAGCAAATAATACTAAAAGAAATAAACCAGCTTAAGGATAATCTGCCTTACTACTCAATTGACTTATTCCAGAAATTATGCTTCAAAGACAACAAAATGGAAAGCGTCATAGGAACAAAAGAAACTGTAGGAAATATAAAAAGAGAAGACATACTGAACTATTACTCGAGATTTTATGCCCCAAAGAACTTCATTGTATCAGTTGTAGGAAACGTGAAAGCACAAGAAGTAAAAGAAAAAGTAAAGCAGAAGTTCTTGAACAAAAAATTGCCTGAAACCAAAAGAATCGAATTAAAGAAGGAAAGGCAAGAAAAAAGAGAGAAAATAATTAAAAGGCAGGTAAACCAAGCGCACCTAGCCTTTGGTGTTAGGGCCCCAAAAAGCAATGAGAAAAGCGTTTTTGCAATGGAGGTAATTAATGCCTTCCTTGGCGGAGGCCTAAGCTCAAGGCTTGTCCAGGAAATAAGGGAGAAGAGAGGCCTTGCATATGTCGTGCACTCTATTTACGAAAGCAATCCATTCTTCGGCTTCTTTTTGCTGTATGTAGGGACAGGCAAGAAAAACCTCGGGCTAGTAAAAGAATTGATAGGAAAAGAATTGCTTGAACTCAAAGAAAAGAAATTGGGTGAAACTGAATTAAAGAACGCAAAACAGTACATTGAAGGAAAGCTTTTGCTCAACGAAGAAAACAATTACGAGAAAGCGATTAACACAGTGAAATACAAGCAGAACAGAATAAAGTCAACAGAAGAATACCTGAAAAAAATCAAGGAAGTAACAGCAAGAGAAGTAATGGATACAGCAAAAAAATATTTTGGGGAAGAGAAGATTGTGAGCGTTGAAATAAGGCCTAAATAATTAGCTCTGCTTTTTTGATTTGCATTTATTTAAAACATTCATTAGCATTTTCTTTCCTTTCAAAAGCCCTTTTTTGTTTAGTGCATCAACAGCGAAATGCACCACTTTTGGCTGGCTTTTTGATTTTCTGACAAAAAAACCGTATTCATTATAGAAGGCTCTTATGCCGTCAAATTCGCTGAATTCAACTGCATTGGACTGAAGAAGGTCTTTTAATTTTGAGAAATCAATTTCTGCCTCAATCCCGCCTTTGTAGTAGAGGGTCTTGAATTGCGAGGAAAAATCTTCAAGGCTTTTTGAATCAATTGAGGAGAGAAGGCCTGCAACGTAAATAGCATCAGAGTAATTCATGTGCTTTACGAAAGAATAATGGCCTGAGTATTCTGCTGCAAGCTTTGCCCTGGTTTCCTTTATTTTCTGGATTACTCTCACCTGGCCCATCTTGGAGTAATAAACCTTGAAGCCCTTGTCTTTCAAGAAAAATTCTGCTTCCCTGCTCAAATCAACAGTCAAAACAACACTATCTTTTTCTTTGAGGTAATTTTCTGCCAAGAGGCAGGCAATAATATTGGAGGAAACAATTTTCCCCTTGTTTGCAACCAGAAGCCTGTCAGCATCAAAGTCAAAGGCAAAGCCCACCTTGCCTTTCTCTGCTGTAAGCCTTTTCAATTCATTCAATGTTGAGTCCTTTGGCTCAGGGTCGACCCTTGAAAGAAGAGGGTCAGGAACAGAATTAACTGTTTCAGGGAAAACCTGCTTTAGAGAGCAAGCGCTGCCATTCCTTAAATCAAATATCCCTCCATTAAATTCAGGCAGTGCCTCAATGTATTCACGAAAATCACAGTTAATTTTAGGCTCAAAAAACTTTTTAGGCATTTTAAGGCCTGAACCATTAATTGAAACAAATTCCTCCTCCAGTTTCAGCAAATAACCAGAAGAAAAGAACTCCCTTCCATTAAAAATTTTTGCTCCATTGAATTCGAAAGGGTTGTGCGAGGCTGTAATGCACGCTCCAAGCTTCCTTGCCATAAAAGCAACTGCAGTGGTTGGCGCCAAACCCAAAAAATTTTTTTCTCCATCAAAGCCCTCCATCAAAGAACTGCACAAGCTTAAGCCATGCTTTCTCGGGTCATGCCCCAAAACAATTCCATCAGAAAAAGAATTAAGGGCCCTGCCCAAAGCAAAGAAATTCTTTTCTGTAACCGCTTTACCGTAAAGCCCTCTCACATCATAAGAACCGAACATTCCATCCATTCAATTCACTTAAACTAATCTTTTCGTAAGCAAATTATAAAACAGTAACGCTTAAATATAGGGAAAAGCAAGATATTAAAGCAAAAGGAATTAAAGGATTGGAATGGAAGACTACCTTAAAAGAAAAGAAGAAGAAGAAAAGCTGATGAGTAAGAACCCTGTGCTGCTCCAGATACTCCTCTCAAAAGAGCAGACCATAGAATCAAAGCTTAGGACAGCCTTCTCTTTGATCCAGACAGCAATAGGCCTTGCAGCCTTCGGCCTTGCAATAATAACCTTCTTTAAAGGCGAACTTGGATACCTGATTATTGGGGCATTCTTAATTCTTATTGCATTAATTTTGGTGTGGTTCGCAATAAAACGCTACTTCCATTACGCCCAAGAAAGCCAGATAATAAAAGAGCACAGGGCAGACTTAAGGGAATTAATAGGACAAGAATAATTAAACAAAAAAGCTGATTGAATGGAATTAAAGGATTTTGTAGGCAAGCCATGCAAGAGCAGGACTGCATGCGAGTTCATCCCAAAGAAAAAAATTGAATTGAATCTTTCCCTTACAGCGCAGAACCTAAGAGAAAAAGAAGTCATTGTAGAAATGGAGACGCCTTACCTCCTCCTAATAAAATTCAAGGGAAAAAACATTTCACTCTTCAAGAGCGGCAAAATGATAGTGAAAGAAACACAGGACGAGAGCGAAGCAAGGGTTATAGCAGAAGAATTAATAAACAAGATAATACAAAAATAGATTAAGAAATGTAAAAGAGGCAAGAAGAATGCTGAATTTTTCAATGATCCCTGAGATACTGCTTATCCCTAGAGAAGGCTTCAATGCACTGAAAAAAGAGACAGAGGCATTGGACGGAATAACCACTGGGGTAATACTCTTCATTGCGTCAACAGCCCTTTCTGTGGGATTCCTTGCCTTATTTGAACCCAACAAATTTGATGTTATTTCAGAAATAAAAACGCTTTCAACAAGCATGGTGTTCATAATAATTTTCACGATAATTGTGGGAACAATTGCAGCAAAGACAGCAAAAAAAGCATTCAATGGCATAGGCGATGCCGCAATAACAATAAGTTTTAGCGGTTACAGCCAGGCAGTATACTTCATTATCTCACTCCTGATGACCTTGCTGACAATAATTTTAGGCCTCACAATACTAAAGGAAATGCCACAAAACATTTTTTCCTTGGCGCTCTCAACAGGCCCTGCAGGCATGCTGTTCCTTGCAGTAATTGCTGCAGGAGCCCTCTGGTGGCTTTATGTTCACGGAAGCGGCATAGCAGAAGCAAACAACCTCTCTTTTTTCAAAGGGGTTGCAGTATCATTGTTCGCCAGCATTACAGCAATAGCAATAACAACATTCATTGTCCTTACAGCAGACTTTGTCATAGTAACGCAAACAGGCTTTTCAATAATCCCCTAATTGCTTATATAATGCTTTAAAACAATTTTTGCACTCAAACTCTTTATTGGTATTATATGAAAAACTCATTCAGTTTTGGAAGAATTTTAGGCATAAGCCTTGAACTGCACATAACCTTCATACTCCTAATAATAGCCATTGCAGCAGGCATCCTATTGCTTGACACAAAAAATTTTATTCCCACAATGCTCTTGCTTTTCTTCCTCTTCCTTTCAGTATTCCTGCACGAATTAGTTCACTCAATTGTTGCAGTATACAAGGGCGTGAAAGTAAAAAAAATAATCCTGCTTCCAATAGGAGGCTTAGCACAAACAGAAAGAATGCCTGAAAAACCATTAGACGAATTCCTCATCTCAATTGCAGGCCCATTATTCAATTTCCTTGTGGTCTTTGCAGTAGCATTATCAGTTGTATTCCTGCACCTGCCTTTCCCTTCAATACAGCAGTTAAGCAATCCAGCCCTATTAGAACAGTTAATGATGCAATACCCTTTATTCGCATTATTCTGGGTCAACCTAATTTTAGGTGCATTCAACCTCTTTGTTCCTGCAATGCCAATGGACGGCGGCAGGGTTTTAAGGTCATTGCTTGCAATTAAATTCGGGACAGTAAAAGCAACAGGCTTTGCAACAAAACTCAGCATTGCAATAGCAGCAGCAATGTTTCTCATAGGAATATTCGCCAATTTCTGGCTTGCAATAATCGCAGTATTCGTTTACTTTGGGGCCCAAGCAGAAAACGAGGCAACACAAATAAAAGCAGTCCTTGAAAGAAGCCCAATAAAAAAATTAATTAAGCCCTTGCCAAAAACAGTCTCAGGCGAAAAAACACTTAAAGAATTATATGGCGAAATGAAGAAAAGAAACCAGACAGGCCTGCTAATAAAATTAGGCAAAGGGCTTGGATACATTGGAATTGAATCCTTAAAGCAAGAAAAAAAAGAGAACTGGGGCAAAATAAAAGCAAAAGAGAAAGCACAGAAGATTCCCTCAATTCCAATAGAATCAACTGCCTCTGAAGCACTCACAAAACTAATGCAGTCGCCTTACAGCTTCTTCACAGTAAAAGAAAAAGCAAAAATAACAGGCATAATAGAACAGTCTGCCCTCACCAAACTATTCCAACTGAAAAGAATCGGAGAAGTATAATAAGGGAAAACATTTAAAAGGAGTGCTACACTAATATTACTATTATGGTAATATTGAGGTAACGTTAAAATGTCTGGCAAGAATGGCATTAAGGGGTTGTCCAACAAGGAGATTAGGGTAGTGTCTTTTCTGGAATTGGAGGAAAAGCGCTTCTTTTCCAAGAAAGACATTAAGGGTTTTTTCAAGTCTGCAAGCGATATGCGCAAATACATTTATTCGCTTAAACATAAAGGCAGAATCGCCAAAATAAACAAGGATAAATATTATCTTGTTCCAATTCAGGCACAGAAAGCTTGGGCAGAACACCCTTTTATTGTTGCAGATGAACTTTTTAATGGAAAAGAATACTATATTGGTGGAAAGGCTGCTGCCCATTACTGGGGGCTTATAGACCAGCTTCCTTTTATTGTTGATGTTTTTTCCACTAAAAAGCAGGGCGCCAAAACAATCCTTGGAACAAAATTCAGGTTTCGCCGTATTAGAAAGCTTGGCGGTTTTGTAAGAAAAACTATTGGTAACCACGGTTTTCTGATTGCAAGCAAAAAGGAGAGCAAAAAATGGATTTAATCAGCAAAGCCAGGCTTCAGAACATTGCGGCTGAAAAAGGCTTTAACCTCATTTACCTAGAAAAAGACTATTTTCTTACTGTCTTGCTGTATTTAATCAAAGACATTAAAGGCTTGTACTTCAAGGGCGGAACAGCATTAAACAAAACTGTATTCAACCACACAAGGCTGAGCGAGGACTTGGACTTCACTTGCACGGCAAAAATAAGCGAAGTTAAAAGGAAGATTGAAGAAATAATAAAAGAAAACCTTGGATTATTTACAAGAATTGGAACAGACAAAGAAACAGGAAAATTTACCAGAATCCAAGTCTTTTATAAAGGTTATTTCAGGAAAAAAGAATACGTTAATGTTGATTTGAATGCTAACGCCAGAATTCACTTAAAGCCGGAAGAAAAAAACGTAAAGCATTTTTATTACAGGAAAATCCCAAGGTTCTCGGTACAAACATTAAACTTCAAGGAACTTATCGCAGAAAAGGTTTCAGCAACATTCGGGCGCAACGCGCCAAGAGACTATTACGACCTTTACAACATAATAACCAAAAAAATTCCAGTAAACATAAAACTCGTAAAACAAAAACTGAAAGAACACAACCAAAAATTTGACATCAATAAAATATTCAAGCCAGGAAGCAAAGTATACAGTAGATGGCAAACAGACCTGCTTCCACTCACAAAAACAAAACCAGAATACAAAAAAGTAATAAAAACAATAGCAAAATACTTCAAATACAAGCAAAAAAAATAAACGTAAAAAAAATAATGGGTAGTTCAATGAAAATTAAAAAAATTTATTTATGGGGTAAAAAGCGTGCTTTTATTGAATTAAAAGAAGATGATTATGGTCGTCTAGTTAATATAACAAAAAAATACAGTATGGGGGGTGAAATGACTTTAGGGGAATTTTTCGCTGAATGTTTTATTGTTAAGCCAATACCTAATTTTAGATTAGCATATCACCCATCTGGTATTAGTATTGGAATCGATTTAGGCGAAAAAGGCAGACCTCTTCAACTCACTTTTATCTCCAGAGAAAAAACAATGCAAAATATTGAAAAAATTTTAGGCAAAGAAAAAACAAAAAGGCTGTTGGAATTGTTTAAACATAGGGATAAAAAAATGTCTGAAGTGTTGAAATGGAGGAATTATCTATTAACTAAACCAATAGGCAGCAGGGGGGAAGACAAATTATTGTCTGCTCTTGTGCATATTGGTAAACTACAAGACAAAGAAAGAATAGTCGAAAGAATTGACAGTGAGATTAAGAAATCCTTTAGACCACTTATAATAAATTACTGTAAAAAAAGAAAGTGGATTATTCCATTAATAGGTCCGTCCTTTATTTCAGATAAAGCAAAAATAATGAGTAATGGTTCCTCGTGGGGGGTTGGTTCAAGAAAAACATCAAAAAAATTAGTAAAAGGAACATACCAATGGCCTATTACTATCAAAGAAGATAAAGGATGGCATAAAGAAATCAAAAAAATGAGAGCAAAAACAAAAAGACAGTTATAATTAAAAAAAAATGCTGGGGTCGGATAATGGCATTCCACTGGCCTCGAGAGCCAGCGCCCTCAAGGGCATGAGAGTTCAAGTCTCTCCCCCAGCGCTGCCCCTTCTTTTCTTTAGAAAAGAAAAGAAGCGGTAAGTTGCCGGAAGAAAAGAAAGTAAAAAGTGCAAGGAGCCCAAAAAAAGAAAAAAGAAGATTGTTAATTAAATTATTTATCTTCTGAATATCCTTCTGTAAAGTTTCCTTACAGGGTGTTTTTTAGTTCTTACATGACCGGGTTCATTTATTATTGTATGATTAATTCTGCCTAGGAAATCATATTTCTTTTCAATTGTTTTAAAAGAAGTGCTGCCGTCCATAATACTTCTTATTTTACGCATTACTGTTTCTGACTGTCTTTTTCCGTTATGGCCCCACACTCGTTCTATTGTTGTGGTTTTTTCGGGCATATTAGTACTTATATGGTCAACTTTTTTTCTGATTATGATTTCTCTAAATACATTATTTGGTTTATCAAATATTATGTCTTTGGATCTTCCATTAATTGCTTCTCTAACTTGTTGCTCTGTCAAATTTTTCATTAATATCTCTCATTATATCCTATTAGTAAATAAGCTCTTTCTTATATAAAAATTTTTTGTTTTTAATTATTTTAAGGGGGAATAATAATGGATAAAGCAAGGTTTTCGGTCATTGAAATAGAGAACCCTGAAACAAACGAAATAATCATAGGCCAAGGCAATTTTACGGTGAAAACAATAGAAGACTTCTATGACGTCCTGGTGAGCAGCAGTCCTGGAATAGAATTCGGGGTGGCAATGAACGAGGCAAAACCAAAGCTGGTTAGAGTGAACGGGAACTTACAAGAACTAAAGGACAGGGCAGCAAAAACCTGCCTTCAATTAGGCGCAGGCCATGCATTCGTGATATACTTCAGGAAAGCCTTTCCATTGCACGTATTGAACGCAATAAAATCAATGCCCACAATAGCAAACATTTACTGCGCTACAAGCAATCCCCTGCAATTAATCACAGCAGAAACATCACTGGGAAAAAGCATTACAGGTGTTGTTGATGGAACAGCAGCAGACAAAATTGAAACACCAAAAGAAAAAAAAGAAAGGCTTGAACTGTTAGAAAAATTAGGCTTCAGGAAAAAAGAATAAAAAGCGGCTATAGTCTAGTGGTTAGGATTCGAGCTTCCCAAATCAGAACCTAACGGTTCCGATACCTCCCTTAAGAGGTTGTGATTGGAGTGAGCTCGCTACCCGGGTTCGAATCCCGGTAGCCGCACTTCAAGTTTGGTTATTTGGATTTAGTCTTTTCCAACAGTGCCTAATGCTAAGGCATACGAATAGAATGGGCCTCAAAGCTCATGGTATTTTGCCGGCTGTTTTTCTATTTCAAAGTAATTTTTTACGAATTCAGAAAACTTCAGCCATTTCTCCCTGTGCTCTCTGGCTTTTTGCGTAAAAGAAAAAAACAAAGATATGTTGAACCAAATGCGAGCTTCAAATTGGATTATGGAAAAATCCCTGGCAAACATTATAAGAAAATGATTCAAGAAGAAATACAAGAAAAACAAACCTGCAATAAAAAATAGTAATTCAATAATAAAAAAAGGAAAAAATCCAGTTAAAAAAGCAAATATGATAAAAAGCGGAAAAATAAATATCATTGAAAATGCCCCTACTGCCCAGAAGAAAATAAATTGAAAGATATAAATTTTCATGAGCTCTTCCTTTCCCATCTCATTAACAAAAGACATCTGGCTCATGCTCGTCAAACCTTCTGTTTTGAATTCAACAATTAAAGCATTCTCAAATTTTTGCCAGAATTCCTTGTATTTGTCACTGAGAGCCTGCTTAAGTTCAGTGAAGCTGAATCTTTTGTTTTCTTTTTTAATCCATTCCATCAGAAAATTCAATACAACCAATTCAGAGGTGTTTAAGCCTGCTGTTTTTTCATCATTAATTCTTGGAAAAAATTCTTCACCAAAACTTTCAAGCTTGACTGCCCCTTTGTCTTCCAGCCTGAAAATTGAAGCCATAAAACTATTTTTTGAAAAATACTTTTTCACTAGAAATTCTGCAAGGCCAGGAGAATAATCAAAAGGTGGCTTTTCAAAATATTCTCCCACAAAAATCAACTCTAAACTATTAATATACAAAAGCTTTAAATATTACCTTAACTCTTTAAACTAATTGAAAAGCATTTTTTAATGCTTCAAATAAAAGGGAGGTTTAACAATGACATTGCAGGAAATAAAAAGCCTTGACATAATGTCAGCAGCCAAAATCTACGGGGCAATGGGATTTATTGCAGGCATAATAATGGGAATAAGTATCTTGATATTTGGAACAGCAGCCTCAGGAGCTCTGGGTTTTGGCGTTGGTTTATTGGGCTTCATAATGGCAGTAGTACTTTACACAATTATTGGCTTTGTTGGAGGCCTTGTAGGAGCATTCATCTATAACATTATTGCAGGTTTCATCGGCGGAATAAAAATAGAATTGAAGTAAATAAACCGCCCCCTTTTTCTTTTTTTTATTTTTTTGGGTTAAAGGTTTTTTGTTAGTTCTGATTTGAGTTTTTCGAATAATTTGCTTGAAATCTTTCCGATTTCTTTCAGGAATAATAGCTTTTCCATATTTCATCTTCTTTGTTATCCCAAATCTTTTCCAACGCCTTCTGGGACAAAGCAGCCTTAGAATAATTCTCTTCCTCAATCTTTTCTCTGCCTGGTTCTCTCATGATCTTGCTCCTGCTATTATATAACACTAATCTTCTTTTATTAAAGTAGATTTGATTAACTGTTTTTCTTTTCTCTTGAACAAGGACTTAATTTCATTTAATTCCTTGTGTGGGCCAATGAATGTAATGGAAGGGAAATGAATGAATACCTTGATGCCTGAGAATTCAAGCGAAAGATTCTTTGAGGAGTCATACAAAAAGTTTTCGCTTACCAGTTCAAGCAATTTATCAAGAGACTGAACTGGAAGAAGTAAAGAATTCTCTTTCTTTTTTGCATTGAATTTGGCTGAAACCAAGTCAATGAAGGAAAGGTCATTTGATTCAAGAAAGAATTCCTGCGGTTGGAGCATGCTTTGGATTCTGGAAATGCATTCAAGGGAATTCCAGTTCAAGTCCAAAGAAAAAAAGTCATTGAAATTGAATTCCTTGAGCGATTCAATGTGAGAGGAAAAAACCTTTGAAAGGTAATCCAGGTGCCTTGCCTTCAATTCAATCCTCTTGTTCAATTCAATTAACTCGCTTACATTGAACTGGCTTGAACTCTTTGCTGCCTTCAGGAGCTCTGAGTCCTCTTTTGCTCGCTCAATTAAGGTTTGAAGGTACTGCACAATGGATTCAATTTCGTTCTCTGCGTTCTTGGTTTTGAGCAGGGAATTCAATTTCATTAAAAGCTTGTTCTTCATTTCAGAGTTAATTTCAGTTGCTCCTTTGTCTGTAATAAAGAAGTGTTCTCCTTTTTTTGTTATTAAGCCCAGGGAAAGGCAGTCCTTTAAAGTCCTTGAAAGGGAGGCCTTGGCTGAATTCATTGAACTATAAGAAGAAGAGGTTTTTCCGAGCAAGGAATTAAAGCTTATTCCCTGATATTGTTTAATCATCAGCAGAACAGAATTCTTTACAGTCATCAATAAATAAAAGGAATGCGAAAGAAATAAAAATAAGATAAGCACTTCATTTAATAGCAAAAGAAAAGAAGGAAAAAAATGATTTACTCAATAATAAATTCAATAAAGCTGCTGGCAACAAAACCCTTCTATATAATAACGGCTTTGGTGATAAGCATCATCAATGCAGTCCTATTATTTTTCGTCCAGGACGACTTAACGCAGTTTTTGAGCGGTTCTCTCCTAACAGGAAACCTGCCTTCAAGCAATATCACTGTACTGCCGTACCAGGTAATTTCAATGTACCCAAAGCAGTCAATAGAATTGATTGCAGTCTTCTTCTTGTGGATTCTATTGAATGTAATGCTTTTCTTTGGCTTTGCCCATTACTCAAAAAAATTAAACCAGAAAAAGGCAAATGCGGGCGCATCATTCGGCTTCATGGCAGAAAAACTGCTTGAGGCAGTGAAAGTTACAGTGTTCTTTTTCTTGATTGGAGCATTGTTTGCAACCTTAATCTGGTTTGCATTGGTTTTAACCATATCAAACGCAATTCTGGGGATTATTGCATTAATAATACTGGCAATCATACTGCTTTTGGTTTTAATTGAATTCATTCTGACTCCTGCCGTGATGGCAGCAGAAGAACTGAAATTAAAGGAAGGCCTAAAAGAAACATTTGCCTTCTCCTCAAAGCACTCGATCGAAATATTAATACTCATAATAATTATTGGAGTGATTGACACCCTGATAAACGAAATAATAATTTTAATAGAAGATTTTTCCTTTGCGCAGAATTACTGGGTCCAGAACGGAATTGAAATAATTGCGGCATTGATTGTCACTTCCCTTGCATTCTTAATCTTAACCCAATTCTACTTAACAAAGAAAAAAGAATAAATAAAGCATTAAACAGTGAAAGAAATGGCCACAATAGCAAAGCTCAGGCTGAAAAACTTCAAGTCATTCAACAAAGCATTAATTCCTTTCAGCCAAGGCTTCACCTCAATAGCAGGAAGCAACGGAAGCGGAAAATCAAACATCCTTGACGCACTAATGTTTGTATTAGGAATAACAAGCCTTAAAACCCTGCGCGCTTCAAAGCTCACAGACCTGGTGAACCACAACGCAACAGAAGGATACGCCTTAGTGGAGATTGAACTCCAAAACAAGGAAAACAATTACATGCTTTCAAGGGAAATAGACAAAAAGGGAGTTTCAGTTTTCAGGCTAAACGGAAAGAGAAGCACATTAAACGAAGCCAACAGCCTCTTGAACGAATTAGGCATAAGGGCAGACGGCTACAATATTGTGGTGCAAGGAGACATCACAAGAATAATTGAAATGAATGCAGTGGAGAGAAGGGAAATAATTGATGACCTTGCAGGGCTTAGGGAGTACGACGAAAAAAAAGGTGAAGCACTAAAGGAATTGGACAAAGTAGACCAGAAAATCAAGGAAGTGACAATTGTACTAAAGGAAAGGGAATCATATTTAGAGGAAATAAAAAAAGAGAGGGAAGCAGCATTAGAGCACCAGAAGCTTTCAGCAGAATTGCAGCAGACTAAAGCAACCCTGCTTGACAGCGAAATAAAAAAAATAAACAAGGAAAGCAATGAATTCCAAGAAAAAAAGATGGAATTCACCCAGTCAAGGGAAAAAGCAGAGGGAACATTAAAAGAAATAGCAGAAGAAGAAAAAAGAATACAGCAAAAAATTGAAGAACTCAACAGAAAAATAATTGAGTCAAGCCAGAAAACCTATGCAGGAATAGGAATAGAATTAGAGGAAGCAAAATCAGAGAAAAGGCTCAGCGAAGAAAAAATCAGCCAGAGAAAGGAATTCACCATAAGGATAAACAACAGGATTCACTCCATCACAGAAAAAGCAAACTCAATAAAGGAAAGAAAAACAGAAACAAAAAATAGAATTAAAGAAATCCAGGAAAAAGAGCTTGAGTTTGAAGAAAAAATAAAAGAAAAGGAAAACCAAATAAAAAAAGAAAAAGAGAGGATTGGCTCAATAAAAGAAAAAATAAACAGGCTCAAAGAAAAAATAAAAAACGAGAATATCAAGCTCAACAAAAGCAAAGAAGAATTCTTCCAGTCAAAAGCAGAAAGCGAAAGGCTCAAAAAAGAAATAGAAACACAAGAAGAAGCACTCAAAGAAATAAAAGAAGACCTTGCCTCAATAAATGTCTTCAGCAAAAGCAAGGGCCTAAGGGAAAAAATAAAGGGCTTGCAAAGACTCATTGAAGAAACACAGAAAGCCCTAGGAAAAGAGAAAGCAAGGGAAATAGAGAAAATAAAGGCTTTGACAAAAGAGATTGAGACAGGATTAAAGGAAATCCTTGAGGGCGTAGAGGAATTAAGCCCTGAAAATAAAAGGCAAAAAATTGAAGCCTTACAGAAAGAGAATGCAAAGAAATTCAAGGAAAGCTTTGAGCTGAAGTCAAGGCAAGAGAAAGAAATTGAATTAATAGAAAAAGAAACAGAAATAAGGGAGAGAGAAAGAATCGAGTTAGAGGCAATGCTTGGAGAGGAGAGTGGAACAGAAAAAGAATTAAGTGAACTGAAAGCCCAAAAGATTGAAGCAGGGCTTCAAATAAATTCATTCAATGAAAGCCTAGGGGAAATGGAATTCAACGAGAAGGAAGGCATAAAAGAAACAAAAGACTTAATGGAAGACATTGACAGCGCAAGAAAGGCAATGGCAAAAGAAGAAGAGAGAATAAGCGAACTGAATGAAAAGATAAGGAAACTGAATATTGAGCTCGAGAAGCAGACGCAGGAAAGCCATTACCTCTATGAAGAAAAAGAAAAGGAAAGCACGAAGACAGGCGCACTGCAGGAAAAAAAACTGAAGCTGGAACAAAAAATATCTAAGTTGATAAAGGAAGAAAACGAGATAGAGATAGAGAAATCAAAGAACGAGGTAAGGCTTGTTGACCTGCAGGAGGAATTCAAGGATTTAAGCGAAATAAAGAAACTTGAAGGATTTGAAATAGAGGAATTAAGGGAGAGAATGCTTGAATGCGACAAGAGAATAAAGGAGTTAGGCCCAATAAACCTCAAAGCAATAGAGTCATTCGAGGGCCACGCAAAAGAATTGATTGAAATAAAAGAGAAATCAGAGAAACTGGACAAGGAGAGGAATGCAGTAATCGAAATGATTGACAAGATTGAAGTGAAAAGGCTCAATGTATTCACTGAATGCTTCAATCAAATAAACCAGAACTTCAAGAAAATGTACGAGGCATTGGCAGAAGGAGAAGGCTTTTTGAGGCTGAGCAATGAATTGGACCCATTGAATTCAGGCCTGTTAATTGAAGCAAAGCACGAAAGCGAGAAATTAAAGAACATTGATTCAATGAGCGGGGGAGAAAAAAGCCTTACTGCAATAGCATTCCTTTTCGCAATACAATTATACCAGCCGGCTCCATTCTACTTCTTTGACGAGGCAGACGCTGCACTAGACAAAGCCAATTCAGTCAAATTAGCAAGAATGATAAGGCAGATATGCTCTGAAAGCCAGTTCATTGCAATAACCCACAATGACGTCCTAATAAAAGAATCAGACCAAATAATAGGCGTTGCATTGAACGAAAACAACACTTCAGTCATAGGACTAAAATTAAGGGAAGAATACGAAAAAAAAATAAAAGAAAACAATTCTCCAGAAAAAAAACAGCAAGCAATACAAATTGCCTGAAATCATTTCTTCTTTTTAGTTTTCTTTCCGTTGGACTTTCTCTTGGGTTTAGGTTTTGATTTGGGGGTTTGCTCTGCCTTTATTTCTTCTTTTTCTAATTTACTTAAATCAATTTTGGGTTCTTCGTCTTTCTTCAGTTCCCTTTCTTCCTTTCTCTCTTCTTTTAGGAGCTGGGATTTCTCTTTCGTGTAGGAATCCATTCTCTTCTTGTACTCCTGCTCTGAAATTAAGCCTCTGCCATAAAGCCTTTTCAGGCCTGCAAGGCTTCTGTCCTTTGCCTTCAGTTCCTCCCTGAACCTGTCAATGTCAATCAAGTGAGTGGACTTGGATTTAAGAGAGCCTTCAACTAATTCCAATTCCTTCTTGTACTCAGAGCTCAGCTCAGAGTGCTTTTCCTGTGAAATCCTTCCTGAAGCAAGGGCTTCATCCAATCTCAATTGAAGTTTCTTGATTCTTTCAGCCTGGTACTTGGGCTTAACAGAATAATTCAGGTAATTGCTGTACAGCAGGAGGATCACAAAAACAATTAATGCGACGATCACAGTCCCCATAATTAAATTGAAGAGAGCTTGCTGGTTATCTGAAGGGGTTAAATTAACATTTAAAATATTCCCTCCTTGCCCCTTTATGTATTGGGACTCACTGAAGGTGCCATAATAAGAGTAAATGTCTGTTGCTGAATCATACAATGCCTCTGAGAGATAAGCAAGGCTCAAGCCGTTCTTTAATTTTTCTTTTGCAACTATTACCTGCCCGTCCTTCTGATAGAAGTATGCTGCATCAAGGAAGTATCTTGCGTGAGCAACGTAAAGTCTGCTCCAGCCGAAGACCTTCTTTGAGCTTGAATTCTTTTTAATTGAAGATTCAATTGAATTTATTTTTTCTTGGAGCATTGAATGAAGGGCATTAAAGTCTTTGTCTTTTGAGTCTAATTCAGCGTTAATTAATGCAACAGAAGAGCTTGAATCAAAGAGTTCAGCCAGAAACCATTTCAGTTCTTCCTCTTTTTTTGCTGCCTCAAGCCTTCTCTGAATGTCTTTAATGTCCTCTGAATCTAATACCTTGATGCCGTTCTCTGCATTAACCAAGTAATTGTCTGATGCCCCTTTAAAGTGGTCGTCAGGCTTTACCATTGCAGTAGAGTTCTTTGCTATCTCATAAAAGCTTTTTGAAGCCTTATACCAGCTTACAGCGAACTCGTAGTCCTGAATGTCTTCCAGGGCAGTAGAATTAGTTGTTGACCCTTCCCTAATATCAACTACAATTGTTGTTTTGGGCTGCTGCAATTTCTCCAAATTCAACTGGCTCCAAGCAAGCCTTTCCTGTGCTGCAATATACCAGTCTAACTGATCAATAGGAACAAAAGAGTCAAGGTTTGCCTTCAAATTGGTTATATCATTGCCTAATTCCTCAAGCCTTCTCTTAAACAAGGTTGAACTATCATCCAAAAGAGAAGGGTTATCAGAAACATCTTTTACAAGAGAAGCATAAACATTCGCAAGGAAGGCATTGTTTGCAGCAGAGTAAAGGTAATTATTATCATAAAGGCTTTGTGTTTCCTTTAAAGTGCTTTCAGCTGAATTCAGCATGCTTAACAGGAAATTTATTTGGGCCTGATCTGAAAGCCTTGTGTTTGAGAGTGAAGCCTTTGCTTCATTTATTCTTTCCTTTGTTTCCTCAATCATTTCTTTTGTAAGTGACTGCATTGGATAAAGGCTTGAATCAAGAGGGATAGGCTTTGGCTCAAAGATTTCTTCAGGCCCTGCAGAGCCCTTGTTGACGTCAATCTGCTCTATTGGAGTGAAAGCAAGTTTAAGCACTTCATCAATGCCCTGAACTTCAACTACCTTCAGAGTCCATTCCTGAATAGCATAATCAACCAAATTAATGTTTTTTACTGTGCTGTCTGTTTTGATCATCTGTTTTGCTGAGCCTTTAGGAATCATGAAAAGCCTTATTCCTGTCCTGGCCGCCTCCTTTGATTTTTCAAAGACTCCTGCAACGCTGCCTACAGTGCCGTCCTCTGAGATCGTGCCAGTAATTCCAACCCTTGCATCCAATTTCTTGTCTTCAAGCATTGAAATTGTAAGCAGTGCCATTGCTGCTCCAGCGCTAGGGCCTTCAACCATTGAGGCATCAGAATTAATGTCAAACTTGTAATCGTAATCTTCAATTTTGCTGTAATAATTTCTTGCAAGCTTTAATGCAGTCCTTTCAGCGCTTTGAGTGGTAGTTCCAACCAAAGGGTTTACTGAAGACCAGATCTTTCCTGTTCCGGGCTCAATTGTAAGCGTTAAGTCAGCAGAGATTGCTCCTCCATCCCCTGTCACAGCAAAAATCTTCATTGAGCCATTGGTGATTACAGCAGAAACATTAAAAGAGAACAGAATTAAAAGAACGAAAACCAAAAAAAACTTCTTCATACAAGTAGCAATTAATCCACAAAAAGAAATTTAAATTAATTCTTTTGGTTAGAAGAAAAAGAAATTAAAACAAAAAAAAGGAAAGAAGGATTCAGCCGAATAATGCTCCTAGTCCGGCTGCTGCTTCTTCTTCGGTTTTGGCTTCTTCTTTCTTTTCTTCCTTTTTTTCTGCCTTGGCTTCTTGTGCTGGAGGTTGAGCTGGAGCAGAAACTGAAGGCATTATTGAAGCGCTCTTTATTGCCTCGTCAATGTTGACTTCCTTCAGTGAAGCAATCAAAGCCTTAACCCTTGCAGGGTCGGCTTTAATTCCTGCGGCTTCAAGGACTGAAGTAACATTTTTTTCGTCAATGCTTTTCTTTGCTGAGTGAAGCAGCATTGCAGCATAAACGTATTCCATTTTTTTCACCTCTTTAATTTTTTTTAATTCATTTTTATTTTAATAAAAATTTTCACTCCTTGATTTTCTCCTTTAACAATTTTGCCTCAATGTCTGCCTTCTTGATGAATTCATTTACTGTTTCCTCGTTGTAAATTCCGGCGTTCAGTGAAAGGCTCAAGGAATCAATGAAGGCCTTGAAAAGCAAGTGCTTTACTGTTTCGCCTGTAATATAATAGGAATTCAATGCCAGGTTCAATGCATTCAAGTGCGCCTGCCTGAATTCCCCGAAAACCTTTGCTTCATCTATGTCTAATACTCCGGCCTTGAATATTTGTTTTCCTTCAAGGACCCCAATCAAATTCAATCCAACCTTTATTGGTTTAATATTCAATTTATTTAAAGTGCCAGCAGCAGGCTTTGAGACAATTGCGCCTTTCTTGCAGACAACTGTGTCCTCTGGAATCATTATTGTTGCGCCTTGAATTCTTGCATTGATTCCAGCTTGCTTTAAATCGCTTAAAGCTGGACCTGGGGGAAGGCCAGTGTCTCCTGCCGGGACAATTAAATCGAATGGGGCAATCATTCCTGCTTTTGCGCTCATGCTTCCCTTGTTTTTCTTGAGCACTGCATAAAGCTCGAAAGGATTCAATTCAGTGAAAATTACTGCAATAGAGCCAGAAATCATTTCATCCAGGCCAAGCCCTTTCACTTTGGATTCACTCAAAGCCTTTTTTACCACTCTTGCCTTTGAAACCTTTATTACTGCCTTGGGCTTAAGCAGTTTTCTTGTGTCCTGAAATAATGCAGCAGGGAAACTTGAAATGTCAGCCAATGCAATTACAGGGTATTTTTCTGCCAACTGCTTTAATTCCTCTAATTCTGCATGCTTCCACTTCTTTGTATGGCGTGTCATTGTGCTTCACCTTTCTGCACTTCGCCAACCTTTACTGGGGGGCCCATTGTCAGTTTCACAAAAACAGATTTTACGTTCTGCTTTTTTCCAGGCAGCTTTGCTTCAACTGCCTCATAAACTGAAAGAATGTTTTCAGCCAATTGCTCGTCAGGCATTTTCTCGTTGCCTACACTCAAGTGAATTACAGGCATGAATTTGCCTTTCTTGTTTGTAATCCTTGTAGTGCTCGAACTCTTTGAAACAAATTGCTGCACAGCCTTGACATCAGGCTGAACAGGCTTAGGCATCTTGCCTCTTGGAGCCAGAATTTGACCCAAAAATTTTCCTACAGTAATCATCACAGGGCCTTCAGCAAGCAATACATCAACAGAGTCAGCAAGCTCTTGGACCTGCTTTTTGTCAAGGGCCTGAATTTCGTTCTCCATTATTACCCTTTCAACAATTCCCTTCAGGGAAGAAGCAAAGCCTTTGTCGCGCACGAAAACCAGTGCCCTGACCTTTTTTGCTTCCTGGTGAGGCAATACTACCTCCAAGTCAATCCTGTTGGTGTCCTTCTTAAAGTCAATTCCCTTGAAATTGATTGTCAAGTCAACAGACTGCCTGAATTTCCTTGTCTTGCCTTTGTCGCGGGCCTTCTGCAATGCTTCTAGTACTTCCTTTTTATCCAATCGAAAACCTCCTGCAAAACTTTTGGGAAAAGTTTTATCAAAAAAACTCTCCGAGTTAGCAGTAGTAACGGATTAAAATCAAGAAAAATTTACATAATAATTATGGGGCAAGGTTTAAAAAAGAAGGAGTTAAAAAAGAATTCGCAACAACTTAATAATAAATGGAAGTTAAAGAGCCAGAATTTAAGAGGGTGAAATTAGACTTAGCCTTTTTTCTTAAAGTACTAATAATAGCAAATTTTCTGATTATTTTCTCTGTTCTTTTCTTGCATCCAATACCAGAATACCTTCTTGTTACCGACACAATAACACACATAAAATGGATTGAACTAATAAAAAAAGACTTCAAATATATTGACTACAATCATTTTGGTTCTTATCCTAAAGGATTCCATTTAATCAATGCTGCATTAAGCTTCCTGTTGCCAGTAGGAACAGCAATGGCACTCAGCACTGCAATATTTGGCGCCCTACTAATAGTCTTCTCATACAAGCTTGCTTTTCTTGTAAGCAAAAACAAAACACAAGCATTAACAACCGCATTTATTACCTCGACAATTAGTGTTGGGGTTACTTCTTCAATTTCTTCGGCAATACCCCAAACCTTTGCTTTAGCTTTAATGGTGATGACTGCATATTTTTTCCTTAAAAAGGACTGGATTAAAGGAGGCATAACATTAGGCATTTATTCAACTATTCACACTTCTTTCCCTTTAGTGATCGGGTTAATTTTAATTATTGCGTTGATAGATTTATTTAAAAGAAACAATACAGAAAACCTTTTTGTCTTAATTAAAATGATTGCTTTAATGCTGGCTTTTTTTCTTCCCTTAGTTCTCTTTCAAAATTATTATAAAATGCAACCGGCAGTGATCCTTGATTCACTGCCAAGAATTCAATTCTATGATGATATGATTTCTCCTTTAAGCCTTCTTTCAGTCACAAGTCCTTTTGGGATAATATTGTTAGCATTTATTGGGTTATATTTTTATAAAAAAAACATTTCAGAACAAAAATTTCAGTTAATGATATTATGGTTTTTAATTCCTTTAGCCTTATCACAGGCATACTGGCTCACCGACTCAGGCCTTGTGTTGTGGATTTTTCCGGCTTCAAGAATTCTCATATTCTTCTTGTTTCCAGTAGCATTCTTTTCTTCAAAAACAATTATGATGCTTAAAAGAAAGGAAATTATTTTTGCTGTAGTTTCAATAATATTCCTTATTTCAGTATCAAACTCTTTTAGTTTATACCAACAAAAACCTGCAATTGACAAATATGATTTTGAATTAATTGAACACCTAAAAAAAGATGGAAAAATAGACAAAATTATAGCTGGTGATTACGGTGCGCAAGTAATACAACTAAGCTTGAATAAAGGCGTTTCCGATCGAGATTTATGGCTTATTTTTGGGGGCTATTTAAAAACACTAATAGACGAAAACAGGGTTGATTTTGTTTTATTATACAAAAAAAAATATTCCAAAGGATATGAAGTTAAAAGAGGCGTAACAAAAGATTTTGAAAACAAGAAATGGATTTTACTTAAAATAGGGAAAGAATTAAAATTTCAGAAACCAGAAAATTTGAATTTATATTTGATAAGTTTTATTACATTTCTAAACTCTAAATATGAGAAAATAGCCATCAATAACCCTTATTTTATTGCAGTGATTGCAGAAGATTCGAAAGACATAACCTGCATGAAAATGCTGGAAGGCATTAGTATTGAAAGCTGCCCCAAAGAGGTTGATTTCATCATAAAAGGAGAGAAAAAAAATATAATAGAGCTATTCAACTCATACGACAAGGATTACTTTAAATTAAAGTTATTATACATGTACAGAAAAAAAATGCTAAATTTTTCTTCACCACTAAACCCATTCCTTAAATTAGAAAATGCAGAATACCTCTCACACATAAAAAGATGGACTTCAACATCACCTTATTCCCAACCAAATGAAAATATAGCAAGGGTTTTCTGGGCGCTTGGCTTAAGATAAAAAAAGGTGTTTGAAATTGATTGCTGCAATAATCCCCGCATTAAATGAAGAAGCCGCAATAGAAAAAGTTGTAAAAGAAACAAGAAAATTTGCAGGCAAAGTTATTGTAGTCAGCGACGGCAGCACTGACAGGACAGCAGAAAAAGCAGAAAAGGCAGGCGCAATTGTTTTGGCCAACTCTGCAAACATGGGGAAAGGCTTTGCTTCAAGAATAGGAGTAAAAAAGGCATTGGAATTCAATCCAGAAATCATAGTTCTAATTGACGCTGACTTGCAGCACGACCCAAGAGAAATTCCAAAAATGGTTAGAGAATTAAAAGAAAAGAAACTGGACCTTGTACTAGGTGCAAGGATTGGAAAAAAAGGCATGCCTAAAACAAAAACAATCGGCAATGCCTTAATTGATTTTTTAATAAGAATATTCTATGGAATCAATTTGAAAGACAGCCAGTGCGGTTTTAAGGCAATAAAAAAAGAAGCCCTGCAAAAGATAATGTGGAATTCAAATGACTACGGCATGGAAACAGAGATTGCGGCAAGGATAGCAAAGAACAAACTCAAATTTAAAGAAGTTCCAATAAAGACAGCATACAATGATAAATATAAGGGAACAAGTGTTATTGATGGGATAAAGATTTTTTTGAACATAATTTGGTGGCGTATCTTTATATGAATTTGCTGCTGCTTCAAATAATAGTAACCTTATTCAGCGTTTTAATGATATACGTGGCTTTTATTACATACAAAAAAAGACAGATACTCCAAATGGACTTCATTTTATGGCTTTTTGTGTGGGCCTGCTTTATAATAGGAATAAACTTTTCTGAAAGCTTCAAGAAAATAATCGAGACCCTAAGAATCGGGAGAACCATGGATTTACTTTTCATTTCAGCATTTATTGTATTATTTTTCATTCTTTTTTTCCTGTTTAAAATTGCAAGAGACGACCAAAAGAAAATCAATCTGGTTGTAGAGCACTTGGCGCTAAAGAAACAGAAAAGGCAATAAAGCAATTACAATTTTTTTGCAACCACAAGCATCCTGCGAGGTATTACGCCAAAATGTTTTTCTCTCCACTCAAAGACTGGCTCAAAGCCGTTTTTTCTTTAAGATTTTCTTGAGGGTTTTCTTGGGATAATACCTCACGTGCTCCCCTAACGGGTCATAAATTTTTTCCCAGTAAAATAAGGCTACTATCAAATTCTTTAAAAAATTGAATTCAGGGGCAATAATTATGATGTTTCCATTCTTTTTTAAGACCCTTCTAAACTCTGAAAACATTTTTTTTGTGTCAGGAACATGCTCTATAACCTCGCCAGCGAATATTGTGCTGAAACTGTTGCCAGGGAAAGGAATGTCTGTGACTGAGCCCTGCCTGAACTTTACGTGAGGATAATTCTTTTTTGCTTTTTTTACTGCCGTGCGCGAAATGTCTATTCCCTGGGCCGGAACTATTTTGTTCAATTCATTTGTTATTAGCCCGTACGCACAGCCGACGTCAAGGCAGTCATTTTTAAGGAAAGGCCTTATCATTTCCATTGTTTCATTTATTTCTTTTTTGCTCCAGCGGGCAACAGGATCCTTTTCCCAAATCCTTTCATAAAATTCTTTCATATTATTTCCTTTTAGCTTTTATTATCATTGAAGTAGAAAAAAATTTATTTTTTATTTTAGGCATTGAAGGAACTACATAATCGATATCCACAAAAAACTCATTTTCTGAAAAAATTTTTTTTATTTGGCTTGAGTAAATTGCTTTCTCATCCTTGTTTAATGAACCCCCAGAAATCTTAAGTATGAATGCATACAAGTAAAACATTACTCCATTAGGCTCTATTCCGTAATAGGTGCCTTTTGGTTTTAGAACTCTTTTAATCTCTTTAAGTACTTTGTTTATGTCCTTCAAATGATGCAATACAAAAGCGACAAAAACTGCATCAAAAGACTTTTCTTTAAAAGGCAGATTAAACGCGCTTGCTTGCACAAAATCATTCAATTCGTATTTTTTTACGTCAGTTGGAAAAACCTTGTTTTTTTCGCCCAAAACTCTTGTAAATCTTCCTGCGCCGCACCCTATCTCAAGCAATTTCTTGTTTTTAATATTGAACATGTTAACTATTAGTCTTTCTGTCATTTTTTTTACCTGCCAAATTATGGCCTATGAAACCAACAATTGCCCCACACAAAAAAGCAATTCTTGAAAAAATTTCCTGAATTTCCCTTTTAATTATGCTGGACCCTTTAATCTTTTCTGGATTAAAATCAATATTGTTGTACTTTAAATTAATTTTAACCAATAGCCTTCCGTAAGCAAAACTATTATTAACAGATTTCCAGAACCCCTTGCTTTTTCTTTCGTGCAAAACAGGCGCAATAGGCAATTCCAGACCTTTGTATCCTAAATTATTTAATCTGGCAAACAATTCAGTATCCTCAGCCAAAGGAAAATTTTCATTCATTTTATTATTTTTAAGCACAGATGAATGACAGGCAATGTTAGACCAACACCAAGGTGTCTGCCTTACCTCAATTCCCCTAATTATTGTTTTTTCGCCGTGCCTTTTTACTGCCTCAACCATTTCCTCAAGCCATGTATTTGTCAAAGGCATTGCATCGCTTTCGGTTATGACCAAAATCTTTCCTTTTGCCCTGCTTATTGCATCATTTAATGCTTGAGGAATTCCTTTCTTCTGGGATGTCACTAATTCAAAGCCTTGGAATGACTGCTTCTTAAGCGCACTGATTAAAGGCTTCAATTCTTCTCTGCTTTTGGCTACTGCAATAACAGAAACTTCTTTCATTCAGCCATCTCCCTCAAAACTTTTAATGGAACGCCAAAGACCCCCTTTAAGCCGTAATACTTGTACAGATTATATAAATGAAACAAAATTATTTTAGGTTTTCTTGACAGCATTTTTTTGTGCCATTGCTTTACTGCATAATCTAAAAGCCCTTCAACTTCTTTGCAGCTATAAGAAGGCAGGTTAGTAATGCTCTTGTCATTCCCTTTGATTTTCCTCCAGTCACTTACAGCAAGATAGCCTTTTCTCTTGCACCAATCATACATTTTAGTCCCTGGAAAAGGCACACAAATAGAAAACTGCAGTGTATCAGAAGGCAAATTCAAAGCAAATTTTATTGTATTCAGATCGCTTTCCCTTGTTGAGTAAGGCAGACCCAAAACCCAGCAAACATGAGACCTCAGCTTAAATTTCCTGCAGGCTTCAACAAACCTTATAATATCTTCTCTTGTAATTGGCTTGCCGAAATGCTTCATTACATTGGGGTCAGCCGACTCAGCCCCAATAGTAACTCCAGTACAGCCAGCCTTTTTCATTAATCCAAGAAGCCCATTGCTCACCTTTGCATCAACCATGCAATTCCATTTAAGTTTCAGCTTCCGCTTGACTATTTCATTGCATATTCTCCCGGCATGCTTTTCATTTATTGCAAAACTGTCGTCATCGAAATAGAGCTCATTTGGCCGGTATTTGCCCAACAAGTAATTCATTTCATCAACAACATCTTTTGGGTTTCGTATTCTGTAGTTTGGCTTGCAGTAATAGACTGGAACAGTGCAAAAATCGCATCCTCTCGGGCAGCCCCTGCTTGAAACCAGAACAACATTAAAGCCGTTCAGTTTAGGGTCATTGTATTTTTGCATGGGAAGTTCTTCTCTCTCAGGCCAAGGCAATTCATCCAAGTTTTCTATGAGTTCACGGGCAACGAATTTGTGGCCTTTAGCATAAACGCCTTTGGGAATCTTCTTTAATTTTCCATTCAAGTATTTAATTAAATCCAAGATACTGTAATCGCACTCCCCTACAATAACATAATCATAGCCTTCCTTCAAATGCTCTCTTGGTGTTGGGGTCGCATGATAGCCTGACGCAGCAGTTATAAGAGAAGGCTTTAATTTTTTAAGCATTTTAATTGTTTTCAGGTCATAATCAAAAGAGGAAGCAGTTGTCTCCCAAATTAATATGTCTGGATTGAATTCCTTAAATTTTTTAATGAACTGCCTTCTATTCAATTCTTCTGCTGTTGAATCAATAATGTGAGCGTCATAGCCGTTCTTTTTCAGGACTGCTGTAGCATAAGCAAGCCTGACAGGAAAAGGAAAATATTTCATTGAATTTTTTGAGACAGTAATGTCCCACCTGCACCTGAGCCATGGCCCAGGGGGATTTGCAAGCAATATTTTCATCTTACCGCCAATTTAATATTTTTATAAAATCTTTTAAAATAAATATTTAAATATAACAAAAACATTCTTGGCTTTGATAACATCTTAAAGTATTTGATGTAATTTTTATGTTTGGTTGAACTCCATGCCAAAAATATTTTCTTTTTATAGAAAGCCAAATCCTCTTTGGTAAGGTTTTCTAATCTTATTGGGTAATCATTCATGCAATAATGGTAATCAGAAAGCCTTTTTATATTTAATATTGCTTTTTCTAGGCAATATTTTTCTAGATCTGTGCCTATTAATGGAGTCATTATGCTTACCTGTATTCCATCAGGATGTATTTCTTTAATGAGTCTAACTGTCATTTCAAGATCTTCTTTTGTTTCTGTTGGAGTTCCAATTATGATGAATGCATGACATAGAATTTCTGCTTTGTGTGTCATTTTAAATGCTTCTTTTATTTGTTTTACTGTTATGCCTTTTCTCATAAAATTAAGTATTTTCTGAGAGCCTGATTCAACGCCGTAATTTATGAATGTGCATCCAGCATCTTTCATCATTTCAAGTTTTTCCTTGTCAATAAGATTTACTCTTGTGCTACACTTCCAGTTTATTTTTAATGGTTTCACTGATTCACAAAATTTTTTTAGCCAATCTAAGTTCCATGTAAAAGTGTCATCAAGGAAATAAAAGATAAAATTGCTGCCATAATTGTTTATTATTTGTTTTATTTCTGCTACAACGTTTTCAGGGCTTCTCAGCTTAACTTTATCACCGAATAATTTTCTTTGAGTTGGCTGGCAAAAGATGCAATTGTATGGGCAACCCCTTGACATCATTATCTCGATTTCATGGTTCATCCTTAGATATTTGCCGTAATCAATTAATTTTCTGTTAGGAAAAGGGATTACATCTAATTTTTCAACATGCTCTCCGTAAACCAATCTTTCCTTTATTTTTCCTTTGATTATATTTAAAAAAATCTTTTCGCCCTCGCCAACTACTAAAAAGTCAACATGTTTATTCTTAAGCATATTAGCTGTGTCAACAGTAGCATGAGCTCCACCGACTATAACTTTAGCATGAGGGCATATCTTTTTGGCTATTTCAATTGCCCTTAAACCATTTTTTGCTATGGGGGTTTGTATTGAAAAACCTATGAATTTAGGACTCACTTGCTTTAATCTTTGCTTGTATTCTTTCCAACTTGTAAACGTTAAATCAATTATTTCAGATTTTATTTTATTGGCTGCTAAATAAGATGCAATATATTGAATCCCTAACGGAGCTGAACTTCCCCCTGCCAACAATTCTGGGGTTCGAGGATATACTAAAGTTATCATTTTTTCACGCCCAAACACTGTATCATCATAAGATTATAGAAGCCCCTTAAAAACTCTGGCAATTTATATTTCTTTTTAAGTTTATTAAAACCTTCAATTTTAATATAATCAAATTTTTCTAATTGAATATTATGTTTTTCAAATAAATTTTTGACTTCACTGAAGCCCGTAAACCAATGGTAATCCACACAGGCTTTCCCGAGCAATTTTTCGTCTATGAATTTCCTAAGAAACCTTGGAAACAGAATAGTGAAAGGCAGGCCGTCATGTGGATTCCAGAGAATAAACAATGGAAAATACCTTGCTTCTGTTGTTACAAATATGCTGCCTCCTTTTTTTAAAACCCTTGACATTTCGCTCGCAAAGGACTCATGGTCAGGAACATGTTCTAATGTGTCCGTGCAGATAATTAAATCAAAAAATTCGCTGGAATAAGGAATTCTCCTCCCATTCCATAATTTCAGCTCCTGCGGTTTCAGTTTGAGGTCTTTGAATCTCTGCCTTGATATCTCCAAAAAATATTTGTTGACATCTATTCCATACACTTTTGCCCCCCCTTCAGCAAATGCACAGGCAA
Organism: Candidatus Diapherotrites archaeon; assembly: GCA_040755695.1. Classification (NCBI taxonomy): domain Archaea; kingdom Nanobdellati; phylum Candidatus Iainarchaeota; class Candidatus Iainarchaeia; order Candidatus Iainarchaeales; family Candidatus Iainarchaeaceae; genus Candidatus Iainarchaeum; species Candidatus Iainarchaeum sp. Next base: position 80,631 of record JBFMAK010000004.1, read on the forward strand.
TTCCGCCTGTTCCAGTGCTTGCATCCAAAACCTTTTTGCCTTTCACTTTCAATGAAAGATGCTTTATTATTTTTCTGCCTAAATCAAACCTGCTCAAAGCATACCTTACATCAACTTCGGGCTGGGTCATAGGCTGTATTTTGTCATTCTTCCATAAAACCAATTTATCCTGCCATTTCATTTTTTTTGCACCTTAAAATTTATTGCCAAAAAACAATTTTAATCCAAATACGGCACCGGAAAGCCAAACCAAATTCCTAAGAAATATTATGACAAAAGACAATGGAATTAACTGAATTTCTTTTCTTGAAATAAAAACAAAAAAATTATAATACAAAGCAAAAAGCAAGGAAAACCCAATCAAGGAAAGATAAATTGCATCAAAGTAAAAAGGGCTTAAAATCAAAGCCAAAACAAAAACTGCAGCAAAGAGAGGGGCAAAAGGTATTTCTAGGCCTGTATAAGAGTCCCCTGAAATTTTTTTTGGGTGAATTGCATACAATTTCATTCTCCAGTAAGCCCTCCAAAACTGCTTTTTAAGGTACTCAATTAGATTGCTTGGATGCCTGTGCCAGACAAAAATGCTTTTATCAAACAGCAGCCTGCGGCCAGCCTTTGAAATCCTGAAAGAAAGTTCTGGATCTTCGCCTGAGGCCTGAGGGAAACTTTCATTAAAACCATTAAAACCCAAAAAAATGCTTCGCTTGTAGGCGCAGCAGTAAGAGCCAAGGAAATCAGTAAATTCAGGCTGCCTGCTGTGGCGCCATTCAATCTCGTATCCTGAATACCTTGCAATAATGCTTTTTCTGTTTAAGGTCCTGTAAGTGCCCCCAACGCCGGCCACACAATATTTTTTGAAGTCTTCAGAGATTTTTTTAAGAAAATCCTGCGGTGCAATGCAGTCAGAGTCAAGGAAGACAATTATTCCTGCTTTTGATTTTTTTGCCCCGAAATTCCTTGCCCCTGCAGGGCCCCTATGCTTTATTTTCAGAATTTTAATTTTAAGCCTTGATTTTTTCTCGAATTCATTTATTAACTCAAGGCTTTTGTCAGTGCTTCCGTCATCTACCAATATTACATTGAATTCATTGAAATGCTGTCTTTCAAGGCCTTGAAGGCATTTAACTATGGTTTTCTCAGAATTGTAAAACGGGATTATTACAGAAACTTTTTCTTTCATTTTTTATCCTGTTTTTGCAATTTTATTGTGGGCTAACATTATTGGTTAAATATCTTTTATTCCACAATTAGTTTTAAATGAAAAGCTATTCGGGCAAAAAAATGGTGGTTTCATTTATAATTCCGGCCCATAACGAGGAAAAAATGATAGGCTTTGCCCTAGAGCCCTTAATAAAATTGAAAGCAGACTGCCCTTTCATTGAAATATTGGTTGGGCTTGACGGCTGCACTGACAGAACAAAAGAAGTGGCTGGAGAATTTAAAGAGATTAAATTATTTGAGTTCAAAGAAAGAAAAGGAAAGCATAAAGTGTTGAACGAATTAGTCAAAAAAGCGCGCGGTGAAATATGCGTTATAAATGATGCTGACTGGATTTTTGTTGCAAGAAAAAATGATTTAAAAAAAATGATTGAATGCTTTGAAGACAAAAGCATTGGGGGTTTAGGAGACCATTACGCTTTAACCTTTGCCCCAGAAATACTCAAAAAAAGCAATTCAATCCTGTTTGCAGGAGAAGCATGGAACCTTCTTTTCATCACAGAATACAAAAACAAATTCTTCACCAAAGAAATTAACGGAGAAAGGTTTGCAGATTTTGGAAAAGCCAGCTATCCCTTCTTTGTTCATTTTTTCAGGAAAAACTCTGTTGGAGAAGCAACAACGCTTGCAGATGACGCAGAGAGATTCCTGCAAATTGAAAGAAAAGGATTGAAAGTGAAACTGCTTCCTTTCGGCTCAAAGCCTTATTTCATTCCAGCATACAATTCAATTGACTTGAAAGGAATACTGAAACAGAGAAGCAGAGGCTTTATTGCGCAGAAACAGATAAGAGAGAAATATGGGTCAAATAATTTTACTGCAAAAACAAGCCTTTCGCTATTCTTTTACGCCCTCAAAAATCTTCCAAGAGTAAAAAAACCAAAACATGTTTTTGGGGTTCTCTTATGGTGGGTTCTTTCAGGGATTTCATACATTAATTATGCAGTAAGGAAAAGAAATCTTTCAACTGAAGAAGGCTGGCAACTAGGATTAAGCCGTTAGAACTTTAAAGTAGAGTTTTGGATTGAAAATTATGTTCCTGACCTGAAAAAGGCAGTGCGTGCAATAGCACCCTTCCCCTTCAATCATTTTTCTCTGTCTATCTGCTTTTTTTGAAAACCACACAGAAGAAAAAGCATAATTTGCTTTCCTTAGACTTCCAATGCTTGGGAGGAGTTCGCATAAAGAAAGGCTGCCGTCTGAATTAATTACCCCTGCAACCTTTCCTGCAAGGCATGGAATCACCTGCCTTTCCTGCCTTAATGTCTCAAGCTGTATTTTATTTAGGAAAGAATTAATCTTGAATGCCATGAGAGGATAGAATGATTTCATGAAAAAACTGTTCTTGTAATACCTTTTGTCCCTTGAAGAATAGGCTTTCAGGTTTTCCCTGTATTCACCAAAAAGCTTTTCCATCTGCTCTGCTGTAGGGGGCTTTAATTCCGGGTTTTTTGGGTTGCCTCTAATTATCTCAATTGTATGAAAGTCAACATCCATTTCATCCCTTACAAAATCCATTAAAGCGCCCATTTCACCGTAGTTTTGGTTGCATACAACAGTGCACACCATTGTGGAAAGCTGGGGGAATTCTCTTTTCAGTTTTCTAAGTTTTTTTTCTGTTTTCAGAACCTTCTGAAAATTACCCTTTACTCCTCGAATCGAGTAATGCGTTTTCTCCAAGCCGTCAAGAGAGAGCAGAATTGTAAGATTTATTTCACTGCATTCTGAGAGAATTTTTTTTGTTGTCTTGTATATTTTTTCAGGAAGAAGGCAGTTTGTTGGAATTGCAATGTTTTCCGCCTTATTGTTTTCAAAAAAAACCCTGCAGATTTCAGGCAAATCATTTCTCAGAAAAGGCTCTCCTCCACTCAAATGAAGCCATGCGAGTTCATGCATGTTTTCTGAAATTCTTTTTATTTCTTCAAGCGACAAATCATCTTTTCTGTTCAAATTTTTCCAGTTAAAGCAGGTTTTGCACCTGCTGTTGCATTTGCTTGTAACAAAGAAAATCATGTAAGGGGGCAATTTGTTCTTTCGGGGATTTAAAAGCCATTTGAATGATTTTCCAATCATTTATCGCCCGCCTCGCTGAATTTTTTAACTCCCTTCATTACTCCTGCGCTCCAATAAATTCTCCCAAGAAAGAGCAGAGGAGCATAAAGAATAACTTCAGGGGAATATTTTAAATTCTTCCATAAAACAAACGAAAAGGAAACAACGAAAAGAACTGGAAGGAACAGAAGCATTTCATAAAAATTTTTCCTGAAGAGAAAACTCCAAGAGAAAGGATTATCGTATTTCAGATTCACGTATGCTTCCCCTATGCCGTGCTCAAATCTGTGGAATAAAAAATTTTTCAGGTTTTTTATCTTGTGAAAGTGCTTTGCTTTAGCTTCAGGGAGAAAAACTATCCTGTAATTTTTATTTTTTAGTTTGATTGAAAGTGCAGTATCCTCTGTCCAAAGCACTTCCTCATCAAATCCATTCAATTCATTAAATATTTTCTTTCTAATGCAGAAGTTTGCGCTTGTTGCAAGAACTCTCTCTTCTTTCTTCATTTTTGGGTTCAGTGAATGCGCCCAGTCAAGGTGGATTGCTTTTGAGTAAATATTTTTTTCTCCGTCAATCAATGACCCATAAACAGCAGTTGTTTCTCTGTTCATCATTTCTTTAACCATTATTTTAAGCCATTTTTTTTCTGGAGCACAGTCAGAGTCAAGAAAGGCTATTATTCCTGCTTTTGCTTTCCTTGCCCCAAGATTTCTTGCAGCAGCAGGACCTTTATGTTTTTGCTGAACCAAAATTACCCCCTTAAATTTTTTTACTATATCCCTTGTGCTGTCGATGCTTCCATCATCCACTACTATGACCTCAAACTGGCTTTTAGGGAAATCAGATTTAAGAATTGAACTTAATGTAAGGGCAATTGTTTTCTCTGGATTATAGCAGGGAATTACAATAGACACTTTCATACATTAATATTGACTGCTTAAAATAAAAAATAAGAGGGCGGAAAAGGAGAGAAAAAATCTCCTTGCAATTTCCTTTACAAAAATTTTTTCCGCCCTTGTTGTTGCATGCCAACCACTCTCTTTTATTGAATTGGGTTGAAACCTTCCTGAAGGACAAAAAAAATGCAAAATATAAATAATAGTTTTTTGGTACAAAAAACGTAAAATTGGCTGAAAACAACTGGGGGTTAGAAATTCAAACCAAATATTTAAATATATCCAAGGACACATTATTAATCCTAAAAAAAACAACATATAGTGTTTTATTTATTACAAACACAACATATAGTGAGGTTAATTTGTTTTTTAATGAAATTGAGGGGTGAATAGCATGAAGTGTCCTTTCTGCAATAACACTGAGACAAGAGTAATAGATAAGAGAATTAATGACGAAGAAAAGAGCAATAGGAGGAGAAGGGAATGCCTAAAGTGCGGCAGGCGCTTTACAACCTACGAGAGAATTGAATCCCTGCCCAAAATCGAATTCGTAGAAAAAAGGGATGGAAGAATTGTTGCCTTTGACAAGGATAAAATCACTGAAGCCATATTCAAGGCAGCACAGTCTGTTGGAGGAACAGACAAGAGCATTGCAGAAGGGCTTTCAGACAAGGTCATAGAATTATTAGAACAAAAATTTGGCTCAAACAAGACACCAAAAGTTGAAGACGTCCAGGACGCAGTAGAAAAAGTATTGATAGAAGAAGGCCACACAAAAACAGCAAAAGCATTCATTTTATACAGAGAGAAAAGAAAAGAAATGAGGGACCTAAAATCATATCTTACAAAAGCAAACGAAATAATTAACAGCTATCTGAATATTAATGACTGGCGCGTAAAAGAGAACGCCAACGCAGACTTCTCTATTTCTGCATTTCAGGCGCACATTTCAGGTGAAATAATTGCAGAATACGCACTAAACAATATTTACCCAAAAGAAATAGCTGAAGCGCACAGAAAAGCAGACTTCCACATTCACGATTTGAGTGTTGGAACCTTCACTGCTTACTGCGCTGGCTGGAGCTTAATGCAATTGTTAATGGAAGGATTTAATGGAGTGAGAGGAAGGGTTTCAGCAAAGCCTGCAAGGCACTTCAATGCAGCCTTAGGCCAGTTAGTCAACTTTTTTGGTACTCTTCAAAATGAATGGGCTGGCGCTCAAGCAGTATCATCTTTTGACACCTATTTTGCACCTTTAGTGAGAGAAGACAAACTGAATTACAAGCAGGTAAAACAGAGCATACAAGAATTCGTTTATGGAATCAATCAGACAACGCGCTGGGGCAACCAGGTTCCATTCACTAATATTACCTTGGATTGGACTGTGCCTGAAGACATGAAAGACCATAAAGCAATAGTTGGGGGGGAACTGCAGAAAGACACCTATTCAGATTACCAGGAAGAAATGGACTGGATCAATAAGGCATTCATTGAGGTAATGAGCGCAGGAGACATGAATGCAAGAATCTTCACCTTCCCTATTCCAACATACAATATTACAAGAGACTTTGACTGGGGCACAGAGAATGCTAACCTTCTATTTGAAATGACAGCAAAGTATGGAATCCCATACTTCCAGAACTTTATTAACAGTTCCTTGAAGCCTCAGGATGTGCGCAGTATGTGTTGCAGATTACAGTTAAGGTTAGATGAATTGAGGGCAAAGACTGGAGGCTTGTTCGGCTCAGGAGAACAGACAGGAAGCATTGGGGTAGTAACAATAAACATGCCTAAGATTGGCTTTCTTTCAAAAAGCAGGGAGGAATTCTTTGAAAGGCTCGGAAAATTATTGGTGCTGGCAAAGGATTCACTTGAAATAAAAAGAAAGGAAGCAGAAAAAAACATGCAGCAAGGCCTGCTTCCTTACACTAAAAGATATTTAGGGCACTTGAACAACCATTTCTCCACGATTGGATTAGTGGGAATGAATGAGGCAGGCATTAATTTCCTGCACCAGAGCATTGCAGAAAAAGAGGGAAAGCAGTTAGCCTTGGATGTATTAGACTTCTTCAGAGAGAAATTAACTGAATTCCAGGCAGAAACAGGCCACATCTATAACTTGGAGGCAACGCCAGCAGAAGGAACGTCTTACAGGCTTGCAAGAATTGACAAGAGGAATTACCCTGAAATAATTACAGCAGGGAATGGAACGCCTTTCTATACAAATTCAACGCACCTGCCAGTGGACTACACTGACGACATATTTGAGGCATTAAAGCACCAGGACGAACTTCAAACAAAATACACTGGGGGAACAGTATTGCACGGCTTCATTGGAGAGAGGATTGACTCAAACCAGTCATGCAAGAAGCTGGTGAAGAAGATTGCAGAGAATTTCAGGCTGCCTTACTTCACTGTAACCCCAACATTCAGCATCTGCCCAGTGCACGGCTACATCAAGGGAGAGCACAAGAACTGTCCCACGGCAGCAAAATAAATAATTGAATGAGGTGACATAAAATGGAAGAAAAGGAATGCGGAAAAGAATGCGAGGTATACAGCAGGGTAGTAGGCTATTTCAGGCCAGTACAGTCATGGAATGAAGGAAAACAAGAGGAATTCAAGCACAGGAAAACATATGAAATAAAAGAAAAAGAATTAAAGTAAAAAAAAAAGTGAAGGAAAAAATGGAATTCAAGGGAATACAGAAGACTACTTTAATTGATTTTCAGGGGCACATTGCCTCTACTTTATTTCTTTCGAAATGCAATTTCTCTTGCCCTTACTGCCAGAACCCCTTGCTTGTAAGGGATGATAAAAGCCTTGTTTCAATCCCTGAAAAGGAAATGATTGAACTGCTTGACGAAAGAAAGGAATTCATTGAAGGCATCTGTATTACAGGCGGAGAGCCAACGCTCTACGGCAAAGAATTAAAGGAATTCGTTAAGAGAATAAAAAGGGAATTGAAGCTGAAAGTCAAGCTGGACACTAACGGAAACAATCCCTTGATATTAAAAGAATTAATTCAAGAAAAATTACTGGACTACATTGCAATGGACATCAAAGGGCCTTTAGATAAATACGATGAAATTGCGAGAGTAAAGGTAGACAAGAAGGCAGTGCAGGAGAGCATTGACCTGATAATGAATTCAGGTCTTGAGTACGAGTTCAGGACAACCATTGTACCGGAATTTTTTTCAAGAGAAGATGCAATCTCAATAGGAAAATGGCTTATGGGAGCAAAAAAATACTTTTTGCAGCAATTCAATAATCAAACAGAATTGCTTGACCCCGAATTCAAGGAAAAAAAGCCTTATCCTCCAGAGAAATTAAAGGAATTAGCACAATTAATGAAGCCTTTCTTTGGGGAATGCGGTGTCAGGGGAATCTGATTTAAAAAAAAAACAGGAAAATCAATTGAAATAAGAATCGTATTTTCCTTCTTTCAGGGCTTTAATTGCTTTATCGGGTTTTACTCCGTCTACCGTGAGGCCTAAAGAGTAACAGGAGCCCATGACTTCTGCTGCAGCGCTTTTCAGGCTTGAAGACTTCATTGAGTCAATCTTCATTTCAGCAACTTTAATGACCTGCTCTATTGAAATGTCTCCTACAATCTGCTCTTTAGGGTTAGGAGAACCTTTTGGCAGATTTAATTCTTTTTTTATGAGGGCGCTAGTGGGAGGGCTTCCTACTTTTATTGTGAAGTTTTTCTTTGAGTCAATTTCTATTGTGACTGGAATCTTTATTCCCTCGAAAGCCTTTGTCTTGGAGTTAATTTCAGCTACAATAGCCCCAATGTTTACTCCTAAAGGACCTAACGCTGGACCCAAAGGAGCTGCTGCTGTTGCTTTTCCTGCTTCAACCATTACTTTGACTTCAGGCATAAATTTTCCTCATTAAAAAATATAATTCATTCTTTTAGAATTCTGATGTGCTCTGCCCTTATTGTCACAGGAATCTTTACTGCTGCCTCAAGCAATTCAACTGTGACTTCCTCTTTTGTTGGATTTACCCTGAGCACCCTTGCCTTTTCTCCCTTGAAAGGCCCAGTAATCAATTCTACTTTCATTCCTTCCTTTATGGACTTCATTAAAGGCTTTGCTTCAAGCAGGGAAGAAAGCTCTTCAATTTTTACTTGGCCTCCCACAATTCCCTTTCCTTTAATGTGAGGGGTATTGGCAATAGCCCTCCTTACTGTTAGCTCTGAGTCTGCCTCTATGAGCACGTATCCTTTAAGGCCTGGAATAACGCTCAAAGAATAAACGCTTAATCCTTCCTCTTTTACCTTGTTTGAAAGGATGTCAACAACCAAGGACTCCTGGCCTACTGTTGTTCTAAGAGTAAAGATCATTAGTATCATTCCATTATAAAAATCATATTTTCGGGAAGCCCATTGAAATAAAAGTAAAAATCAATTTCATTATGTAACCAATTACTGCAACCAATAGTATGCCCAGACCTGTTGCCTTAATCATTACCATGAATTCTTCCCTGTCAGGCTTTCTGGCTACAGTGAAGATCCTCCTGCTTGACTCAATGAAAGGACTCAAATTAAACATTTTTTTCACCAAAAAAAAGATTTTCCTGCAATACAAATAAAAAACAATTCTTAATTACGCCTTAAATTTCATCCAGTGAATTCAATCCCCAAATCAATTTCTCCTTCGTCATTATACAATTCCTTCAACTGCTTTGCTCCACTCCCTGAACCCAGGTAAGGGAATTTCCCTCCGGCAATTACAACCATTGCCTGGATCTGGTTCCTTGGAAGGTCTTCCTCTATCATTGCCCCCCAAATGATATGGGCGTTAGCATTAATTTTAGAGCTTACTGCTTCCACAATCATTTCTGCCTCCCTTAAAGTCATGTCTGCGCCCCCAACAACATTCACTAAAGCCCTTGCAGCCTCACTTATGTCTACATCCAGCAAAGGAGAAGTCAAAGCGTTCTCCACTGCCTCCAAAGCCCTTGAGTCAGTTGCTTTTTCTGCATGGCTTTCACCTAATCCAATCATTGCTGCACCGCCTTTATCCAGTATTGTCCTCAGGTCAGCGAAATCCAAATTGATCAGCCCAGGCTTTGTGACCATTTCAGTTATGCCTTTCACTGCATTTGTGAGCACTTCATCTGCAACCCTGAAAGCCGCAGTAACAGGCAGGTCAGGGGCAATCTCTAAAATTTTATCATTCGGGATAACAATTATAGTATCTGACTCCTTTCTCAATCTAGCCAATCCATCCAATGCGTTCTCCATTCTCTTCCTTCCTTCAACAGTAAAAGGCAGGGTGACAACAGAAATTGTTAAGGCTTTAGATCCTTTTGCAATGTTTGCCACAATTGGTGAAGCCCCAGTCCCTGTGCCTCCGCCTAAACCGCAGGTAATGAAAACCAAATCAGAATCATTCAGTATCCCGGAAACATCTTCAATTGACTCCTGCGCTGCTGCCTCTCCAATAGAAGGATTGCTTCCTGAGCCTAATCCTTTAGTTAATTTTTTTCCTATAAGAAGCTTCTTTTCAGCCTGAACAGAGAGAAGGTCTTGAGCGTCAGTGTTCATTACAATTGTTTCAGCTCCATGAATTCCAATTTCACTCATCCTGTCAACAGTATTGCAGCCTCCGCCTCCAACACCCACAACCCTTATTTTTGCCCTGCTGGCTTCAAGCAATCTCACTAATTCTTCGTCTTGTTCCCCTTGAGGCAGCCTCTTTCCTTTAGGGCCTAATTTGCCTCCTTCAGACAAGGCTTTCCTTACTGCGCGCTCTACAACAGACTTCAAGACCTAAAACCTCCAATAAATTTATAAAAAGCAAAACCATTAATAGTATTAAAACAAAAAATTTCCTGCAAAAAATCAATCATTTTGTTTTGTCACTGGAAAATAATTAAAAGGCAAAGGTAAAATTAATTATGAAAAGAAAAGGATTAAAAGCTATTGCTCAAGCCATAAGGGATTTAAAAATACAGGGAGCCTCAAAAGTAAGGGAGAAGGCAGTCAAAGCAATAGCAGAAAGCGTAAAGCACACAGAAACAAAAGAAGTCCATGAATTCAAGAAAGAACTTAAAAGAAATCTTCTCCTCATACTGAACGCAAGGCCTACTGAACCAGAGCTCAGGACAGCAGTAAGAATAATTTTAAGGAAGGCACTGCACGAAACAGACTCCCTGAATGAACTCAAAGAACACATTTACAGGGCGTGCATGAACTACGAGAAAGAAAGAATAAAGGCAATGCAATTGATTGCACTATACGGCGCAAGGCTCATACCAAAAAATTCAATTGTTCTTACACACTGCCATTCAAACACAGTAGAAGAAATCCTTTTATTAGCACACAAGCAAAAGAAATTAAGGAAAGTATACTGCACTGAAACAAGGCCATTATTCCAAGGAAGAATTACTGCAAGAAACCTTGCAAGAAAAGGAATCAAAGTCATATTAATAGCGGACAACGCTGTCTTTTCCTTCATGAAAGAATGCGATTTATTTTTTACTGGAGCAGATGCAGTCCTTGCAGACGGTTCGGTAATAAACAAGATTGGCACAGCAGGCATTGCCTTAACAGCAAAAAAATTCTGTGTGCCTTACTACGCTGCAACCTCCTCCCATGCCTTTGACCCTCTTACTTTTTATGGAATAGAAGAAAAAATTGAAGAGAGAAATCCAAGCGAAGTATGGGACAAAAAATTGAAGAATTTAAGCATAAGGAATCCTGCCTTTGACAGGACTGAAGCAGAATTCATTGAAGGCATAATAACAGAAAAAGGCGTTCTAACACCGGAAAGCCTCTGCCAGCTGAAATACAAGGAACTCCACCTCGACAAACAAAAAGAAGAATTTTTAGACATATACAGGACAATAAAGGAATTGTGAAATCATGGACTACAAAAAATACAAATTTCATTTGACAATAGGGCTAATTTTACTTGTTGTAATAATATCGGCTGTTTTTATTTATTATTTGCCAACAAAAGAAAAAGAAGCATGTAACAAACTAGGGATTACTACAATGAGTATGCTTCATGTTTCTAAATGCACAGATAATGAGGAAAAAGCTTATGTTAAAGTTGACACGCCTTATTGGACAAGAGAATATTATAATGAATCAGGAAATATTATTCTAAAATGCGGTGAAACTTACGATGAGTACAGTTCCGCTGAGTACATGGACCAATGCACAAAATTTGAAAAAGCTCTCACATGCAATAAACGAATGTGCTTCAATGAATTTGAATATTACATCAAATATTACTTATATTACTTTTTTAATTTTTGATGCAGTCAAGTGAGAACATGAAACAATTGTTTCCATCGTACGCAAACCCCAATACTTGGCGGACAATTACAGCAGACCAAACCCGCAGGGAAGACTGGAAGCAAATTCGCCAGAAAATTCTTGAGCGTGATGATTATGCCTGTCAGTATTGCGGCTTCAAATCAGACAAATGGCAAATCGTGCACCACATTAACGGAAACCCAAATAACAATCGCCATTCAAACCTCATGGTTGTCTGCCAAATGTGCAACCTCATTGAACACGCGGGAATGGGTTGCGTATTGCAGGGTGTTGTTGACTTGTACAAAAAAGCGAAATACAGCCAAAACGAGATTGTCGCAAAGACTAGGGAACTGCGAGCGTCTGGAAAGACCGATGCTGAAATAATCCGGGAACTTGGCCTTGAGGAAAAAATGGAATTCAGGCAGGATTGGGCTTATCTCAAACCACTTTTCGGTTTCGTAACCTCACGAAAGGCGACCGATGAAAAGACAAACATTGCCTTGGCATACCAGTATCAAGCGGCCAGAAATCCGGCCAGCCAAGGTCAGCAGCAGCGGAGTTTGGGTGAGTTTTAACCTCAAAAGACCATAGGTCGTTATATTTATATATTAGTTGTTTAACAACTATAATCATGTTGGAGTTGACTGAAAAGCGTTTGGTTTCCATTTTGTGGATGCTGAAAAACAAGGGGAAAAAATGGAGCATTCACGAGCTGAGCAAAGGCTCTGTCGGATTGTCATATAGACCAACATTTAGTTTTGTCAAAGAGCTCGAGAACAAAGGTTTTATAGAAAAAGACCCAAAGACCGCAGAATATGGTGTTACAAGGGTTGTTGATTTGGTTAGATTTGTTTCGCTTGCAAGGCCTGTTGGAAGCTTGAAAACGCTTAATTTTCATTCGCCGCTTGAATTTTCTAAAACCCTGAAAATGGTTCAAGAATCAAAATTGCCACTTGCTTTCACTGTTTTTGCGGGAAGCGAGCTTTACAGGCAATACGTGAAAACAGACCAAGTACACGCTTACATAAAAAAAAGGGAGGAAGAAAAGTGGGGCAAATACCTGCTTTCAAAAAACTGCCTGAAAGCCCAAAAAAGCCAGGCAAATTTATTCTTGATTCCAACAGAACAAGGGGCTTTTTTCAAGGACGCCACAAAAGTGAGAGGCTATTCCATTGCGCCAGCGCCAATTCTTTTGAGCGATCTCTTGAGCTTCGGCGGCTTGGCTGAAGAACAGGCAAGCTTTCTGATGGAAGAATGGCTTAACAACAGGCTGTGATTCTCAAATGGAAAAACTGATGATTGAAAAGTCAGACGAATTCCTGTATACTTTCTTTAAGAACCTTGGAAAGACCGAGATTGATGAAATTGGCTTGATGGGTGGCTGGGCAGTGCATTACACTCTCAAAAACAAGGATGTTGTTCACATTGGTTCAAGAGACATTGACATTTTCTTTGACCCTGCAAAAATAAATCCAAAAGCCATTGAAGAAAAACTCAAAAGTATGGGTTTTCATCCACACTCCACTTTCCGCTGGGTAAAAATATTCCATAGCGAAACGGGAAAAGAGCTTGGCTTGGAAGAAAGCAAAAAACACCCAATCCACAATCTTTCATACGTCTACTTTGACATTACCACGCCAAACAAAATAGGGCACTCAATGCCAGAGCCATTGCTCAAAAAGGTTTTCAAGAAAGAAAAAGAACACGTAAAAATCAAAGACATTCACGTAATGGTTCCTTCTCCCAAAATACTGATTGAAATGAAGCTGACGTCTATTCCTGGACGAAGCGATGCTTTCAAAAGAACAAAAGACATAGCAGACCTTTACGCTCTGCTGGAAAACAATCTTGGCTTGTGGGTTGTGAAAAAAGGCCAAAGAGTAAAAACAAAGGGTTTGGACAAAAAACTTGCAAAAGGATTCAAGGAAAAGCTTGAAAGATTCAAAATAGACGGCACAATTGCAGCGTCAGCCACAATGCTGAAAATAGGGCAAACCACGCTTACGGATTTGTTGGAAAAAATTTGAGGCTATGTGACTAACTTCAGCGGTTAATAAACCATTGTCATATACCCCAAAACTCGCCAAGAATTCGGGGGGTTACGTTACAGCGCAACTCTATTTAAATGGCCAGAATTTTTTCTTGGTCAGCGCACAAAATTTAACCCATTCGCCGCATGAACGCTTCTGTGTTGGCGCATTTTGCTTAGGGAGTGTGGTAAATCTATAACCTGTGTTGATGTTCAGCTGATTGTAATTGTGCCTGTCATTAAAGGGTGGACGCCGCAGTGAAAGCTGAATGAACCGTTCTTGTCTGCAACGAATTGAACTGCTGTAGTGACATTAAAAGGAAGCTCTGTGTTGATGTTGAAGTCTGGAATTACAATGCTATGGTTTGCGTCCAATGATGTAATATTCAATTTCACTGTGTCATTCAGGCTCACTGAAAAAGAATTTGGAACAAAACCAGCGTTAGTGTCAGCGTTCACGTCAAATGTTCTGAGCTGTCCTGCGTAAACGTGCAGGCACTGGGCAGTGCATAAACCTGCATTGCTGCATGAATCTGTGGTCAAAGAATTGGAGTCATCGCACTGGGAATTAGAAGTGCACGCAGGAGTAATACATGAATCATTACAGCACAACTGGTTTGCATCGCATGGACTGTCTTCATCGCATTCACTTTCAGGCAGTTCAGGCTCCTTTAATGTAATAACTTTTATTACAGGGCTCATGATCCATTGGCTTCCTGCCTTGTGAACTGACTCTGGCTTGAAATCCAAGAGAAGGTCAGTTTCCTTGTTTGCGTCAATAATGAATTGATGCACTAGCTTTATTTTATCGCTTGGCACCTTAACTTCAGCTGTATTGTTTCCGTCAAAGCCTACTGTTGCGCTGTCCACTGAAAGCCTTATCTGGGTGTAATGGCCTGATTCAAGGGTTTTTGTTCCGAGCAATTCCTGCACATTAGCCAATTTCATTAAATCAAAGGTCGCAGAATAGTTTGCGTCAGTGAAATCAAACCATTTGCCGCCCTCAGTTTTGTGAACCTCAATCTTTGAGATAGTTATATTAAGGGAAGTGAAATCTTCGCTGTTATTGTTTCCATCATCGTTTTCTTTAGGGGAGTCCTTCAAGTAAATCTTCAGGTCACCGAAGCCCGGAGTAATGTAGCCTTCTGTTTTGCCATCTTTATCCCCTTTACCGTCATCTTCTTCCTCTCCATCATCATCTTCTTTTTCTGTTTTTACTACGAATTCAATGTTTTTGTCTGTAAGATAGGTTCGAACTATATGGTAAGGCTGCGTCAAAGCCAAGGTTACTACCTCATCTGGCCCTGGAGAGCTCTCTTCCACGAACACCCTGATTGAATTCCCCTGCTCTCTTAAGTCATCTATCTCAATTGAATAGCCTCCGGTGCTCTGCTCTCCCATGAAAACAGCAATAACCATTTCTTTGCTGAAGTCAACTGAAGGAAGCTCTGGTGCTGGGCTCACGCCTTCTTTTACCTTGCTCCACGCTGCCTGCCAAGCGCTGTTGTCTTTTACAACCAAATTTTCTGCTGTCTTGTAACCGCTATTATAACCCTTTTCAATTGTCTCGAAGTCTATTTCCTTGCCGTGCTCTTCCTCATCCTTCTGCTCCTGCTCTTGCTCGTCTTCATGCTCTTTTTCTGACTCAATCTTTATTACAGGCTTCACGATGAATTTGTCCGCTGCTTTCTTTAACGAAGCAGGACTGAAGTCAATTACCAAAGTCACAGTCTTGTTTTCATCAATAGTGAATTCTCTAACCAGCTTTATTTTATCTCCTGGAACCATTACACTGAAGGTATTGTCGTCAATTACTGCCTCAACTTTTGTTACATCAAACCTTATTTGGGTATAATGGCCTGCTTCCAGCTGGCTCTGGCCAATTATTTCCTGTACATTAGACAACTTCATTAAATCAAAAGTTTTCTCCCCTTGGAAGAAAGTAATCCATTTGCCTCCCTCTGTCTTGTGCACCTCAATATTTGATATAGTGACATTCAGCGAGGTAAGACCAGGGATCGTCATTTCATTGGCATCAGTAATCTTTAAGACTAAAGTGCCGTAACCTGAAGGGATAATTCCTCCTGGCGGCTGCTGAGTGCAGCCAAACAACACAATTGAAAAAACTAACAGCAAAGCAATTAAACCAAACTTCCTATTCATCTCCTCTCCTCCTATTAAATTAATTCAATGAATCAATGTAATGCGCAGATAAAATTAAAAAAAGAGGCATTCGGGAAGGCAAAAAAATTAAAAAAAGCAATTAATTTAAATTCGTTATTCTACATAAAATACTTTGGCGGGTAGGACAAGGCCAGCTGACGGTTCCTTAAGTGGAGCTGAGGAAAGTCCGTCCATCCAAACTTTTTGAAAAAAGTTTGATCAAAACAAACTTTTAAGAAAAGTTTGATCAAAAAACACTTGAAAAGGTGGCTCTCGGAACAGAAACGAAACCATTCAAGGATTACAATGAATGAAAAAAGAGGTTCTTTGAATATAGTTTCAAGCTTTGCTTGAAATTTTTCAAAGCTTTGCTTTGAAATAGGATGAAACGGCTGAGAGCAGATGCAAGCCTTCAATGGCGCTCAGGTGAATGCTGGATAAAAACAAAAGACGGCTTACTCTGTCCTGCTCCGCCCTTTTCTTTTAAAAAAAGAAAAGTGCAGGTTGCCCAAAAGAAAAGAAGCGGCAAGTTGCTGGAAGAAAAGAAAAAAAGCGACAGGCTGTCGGAAAGAAAGAAAATTAACGGGTTGCCTCAAAAGAAAAAAGAAAGGGGTTAGGGGCAATAAATTTAACTATTTCTTGTAATAAATTGTGATAGGTAAAATTATGAATGATCTAATTGGCAGGTCAAAAAATATTTTTAATAAATTAAATATTGAAGAACTGCAAAAGGCAGGTATTGAAAGAGAGGATATAAAAGTTTCTTCTCACAGCCACCATATTGTTACTTATCCCCCATTATCTGCTTTGCCCGAAATAAATCCTTCAGAAATATATTCAAGTAACAACCAAAAATCTAATCGAGAAATAGCCCTTTACCTGCATTTGCCGTTTTGCACAGGAAAATGCTTATATTGCGCCTATATAACTCTAGCAAACAAGCCTAAAGAGTTTATTGACAGATACATTGATGGCGTTGAAAAAGAAATTGACCTCTTGCTAAAATTCCCAAACCTTCAAAATATTACAGTAAATTCACTTTATGTTGGCGGCGGAACACCAACTTTTTTATCAGCTCAACAGCTGGGCAGAGTCTTAAAATTGCTGAAAACTAGATTTACTGTTAAAAGTTGGGCAGAAATAACCGTTGAAGCAGGACCAGAAACAATTGTTGCTTATGACGGAAAAGAAAAGTTGGAGATTCTTTTACAAAATGGAGTAAACAGGTTAAGCATTGGCTTTCAAACTTTTAATGATGATATATTGAAATTAATTAGGAGAAGGCATAATTCAAAACAAGAAATAGAAGCATACAATTTATTAGAAAAAGTTGGTTTTGAAAATATTAATATTGATTTAATTCCGGGTTTGCCTGACCAAACACTTGAAAGCTGGCAAAACGATTTAGAACAAATAAGCAAACTGGATCCAGCTTCTGTAACCTGCTATCCGCTTTCCATAAAGCAAACAGCCGCTATCTGGCCAATGTATCAGGAAGAAATAAAGAGATTTCCAAGCAGAGAAAACGTCATAGTGATGCACATAATGGCAAATGAATTCTTTAATGATTTAGGTTACACTCAAAGGCCTGTCTGGTGGTATACAAAAACACCTGAATATGTTTACAAACAACAAATTCATAAGTGGGGTGAGCTTGGAGAACAATTAGCTTTAGGTGCCTCTGGATATTCATTTATGAATGGTTTCCAGTATTTCAACTATCGAACTGTGCCTCAATATTTAGAGGCAGTTGAAAACAATAAGTTGCCTGTCTGGAAAGGCACAAAACTTTCAAAAGAAGATTTGATGAGAAGACTAATCTTATTCGGTTTAAAAACAGGGCTCAGCAAAAAATTGTTTAAAGCCAAATTTGACATAAACCCAAAAGAGGTTTTCAAAGAAAGCTGGAAAAAACTGGAAGATTTAAAATTAACTGAGGAAGACAAAGAAATTATTGAGTTGTCCTACAAAGGAAAGCTGTTTGCTGATGAAATTTCCAAAAAATTTTACAGCGATGAAGTTAACAAATTAATTGAAGATTAATCCAACAATGCTTTTTTGTGGTAACTGTTTTTATTCATTATCAGTTATTCTCTTTTTATTATGACTTGGAGCCATGAAAAATTGATTGAATTGTTCCTGAAATACTTCAAGGAAAAGAGGCACAAGATAATCCCTTCTGCTTCGCTTATCCCTGAAAACGATTCAAGCGTTTTGTTCACTACAGCAGGAATGCACCCCCTTGTACCATTTCTTTTAGGGCAGCCTCACCCAATGGGAAAAAGGCTTGCAGACGTCCAGAAATGCCTGAGAACAAACGACATAGAAGAAGTAGGCGATGACTGCCACTTAACCTTCTTTTTGATGCTCGGGAACTGGAGTTTAGGAGACTACTTCAAAAAAGAAGCAATTGAAATGAGCCTTGAATTCCTTACTGGAAGGAAGTGGCTGAACTTGGACGAAAAAAAGCTTTACATTACAATATTTGAGGGAGACAAGGACGCCCCAAGAGACGAAGAATCCTTAAAGGAATGGAAAAGGAAGGGCATACCAGAAGAAAGAATTTTCTTGAACCCAAAAAAAGACAATTGGTGGGGCCCTGTGGGGGAAAGCGGCCCTTGCGGGCCAGACACAGAAATATTCTACGACACAGGAAAAAAGAAATGCTCTCCGGACTGCAGGCCAGGATGCAATTGCGGAAAATACTTCGAGATATGGAATGACGTCTTTATGGAATACTTCAAGACAAAAGAAGGAAAATACGAGAAACTAAAACAGAAAAATGTTGACACAGGAATGGGGGTAGAAAGAACAATTGCTGTTCTCCAAGGAAAAGAGAATGTGTTTGAAACAGAGCTTTATTCAAGCGCAATGAAGAAATTGCAGGGATTAGGGAATGCGCGGAATGAAAAATCTGGCAGGATAATTGCAGACCATTTAAGGGCTGCAGTGTTTGTGCTGGGAGAAAAAAAGGTTGCCCCAAGCAACATGGACAGGGGATATGTTCTCAGAAGGCTTATAAGAAGGGCAATAAGGCACGCAAGACTAATTGGAGTAAAAGCAAACTTCTGCAGGCAGATAGGAGAAGAATTCATTAAATCTGAAGGAAAGGAATGGCCTGAATTAAAGGAGAACAAGGAATTCGTTTTGAGCGAACTAGAAAAAGAGGAAGAAAAGTTTTCTCAGACACTAATGAAAGGCCTCAAAATTTTTTCCCAGATAACAGAAAAAAACAAGGTCTTGAACGGAAAGGATGCTTTCCTCTTGTTCCAATCATACGGCTTTCCATTAGAAATAACAATGGAATTAGCAAAAGAGAAAGGAATCAAAGTAAATGAAAAGGAATTTCAGGAAGAATTGAAATTGCACCAGGAGATTTCAAGGAAGGCAACAGAGAAGAAGTTTAAGTCAGGCCTGGCAGACCAAAGCAAAGAAACAATAGCATTGCACACTGCAACGCACTTGCTTCACGCAGCCCTAAGAAAGGTTTTAGGGGAAGAAGTAAAACAGAAAGGCTCAAACATTACGCCTGAAAGGCTCAGGTTCGATTTCTCTTACTCAAAAAACATTGCTCCAGAGCAATTGAATGAAGTGGAAAAGATTGTTAATGAACAAATCAGGAAAGGCCTTGAAGTGAAAAGAGAAGAGAAAACCTTGGACGAAGCAAGAAAAGAAAAGGCCCTGGCATTCTTTGAAGAAAAGTACGGCGAGAAAGTTTCAGTTTATTCTATTGGAGAATTCAGCAAAGAGGTCTGCGCAGGCCCTCACATCAAAAACACAAGGGAATTAGGGAAGTTCAGGATAACAAAACTGGAGTCCATTGGAACAGGCACCAAAAGAATAAAGGCTGTGCTGGAAAAATAAATTCTGGGATTTATTGAATAAAATCTTTTTTTATTTCTGTTATGCCTTTGATTTTGTTGAGTTTTTTGAGCAGGGAGTTCAATTGACTGCGTGACTCGACCTCGAGGGTGAAGGAGTCTTCGGCCAATCCCTTTTTCTTGTTTGTCTGGATGTCAGCGGAAACTATGTTTGCCTTCGAAGAAAAGAATGCATGGCAGAAGTCGTTCAGGAGGCCTGTCCTGTCTAGGGCAGAAACTTTAAGGTGAAGCAAAGACTTTTCTTTTCCCCTTGAATACTTCTTTCCTTTTACTGCAGAAAGAATTGCAGTCCTTGCCTCGTTTGATTTAGTGAAAGAAAGCCAGGCAGGCTTTGCCTGAATCTTGTCTGAAGCAATTACTTCAACTATGTCCCCTGAATTCAGCTTGTGCCATAAAGGCACTCTCCTGCCGTTGACTATTGCCTTGCACGAATTCAAGGCAGATTCACTGCCAGAACAGAAAGCAAAATCCAAAGGAGTAGAATCAAAAGGCAGTTCAACCAGCTTTCCCTCGCCAGAAAAAACAAATATCTGGTTCTGAAGAAGATCTTCTTTTAAAGATTCCATGAACTGGCTTGAGCTTAAAGAATCAAGGCTCAAAGAAGAAAGGCTTTCAATCAGTGAAATCTTCTGGAGCTCGCTTAAATTCTTGTGCTCTTTAAGCCAGTAAAGAATTCCAAATTCAGCTAATTCGCGCATCTGCTTTGTCATTATGTAAACCTTAACAGGCTTTCCGTTAGGGCCTATTACTGTAGTGTGAAGGGCCTGATTCCACTCTGATTCAGGGATTGCAATGAAGTCCTTGAACTTTAATGGAATTGGAGGAAAGAGTTCATGCAGTGCGCCCAAAGCCTTATAGCAGTCTGGAATAGTGTTTGTTAAAATTATCAGTAAAACAAAGTCATGGATTTCATCCAATGATTTGCCTGAACGGTTCATTTTAATGAAGATAGAGGAAGGGCTCCTGAATTCTTCAGCAAAAGAGGCTTTCAATCCAAAGCTCTTGAATTCTTTCTTCAGTTCTTTTTTCATTAACTCTATTTCACTAATCTTTTTCTGCGATTCACTCTTTATTTTTTCTTTGAGCTTCAAGTAAATTTTCGGCTTGATGACAGAAAAACATTGTTCCTCTATTTCTTTTTCTATTGCATTAATGCCAAGCTTGTGGGCTAAGGGGGCATAGACTTCGATTGCGTCAAGGGCAATCCTCTTCTTTCTCTCTTCAGGCAGAAAATTTATTGTGCGAATGTTATGGAGCTTGTCAGCTAGCTTGATTATTACTACCCCCATGTCCTTTGTTGAAGAAAAGAGGAGCTTCTGCAGTGCAGCAATCCTCCTTTCCTTGGGGGAGCCTTCAACCAATACATTCAATTTTGTCAGAGACTCAACTAAAGATGAAACGTGCTCGCCAAATATTCTTTTCAGTTCATTCAATTCAACATCTGTATCTTCAAGGACGTCATGTAAGAGGCCTGCTGCAATTATTTTTTCATCCAAGCCCCACTTACTCAAATTCAATGCAGTATTGTAAGGGTGAATGAAATAGGGTTCGCCAGAAGCCCTTTCCTGGCTCTTGTGCGCGCAAGCAGAAAACCAGAAAGCCCTCTCAATGAATTTTTCAGGGCTCTCCTTTTTAGCAGAAAAAATAATTGGAATATTTTTAGGCAAACCCAAAGCAGAAGCCAAGGACTTAGAACTGATTTTCTTTATTGAAAGGCTTTTAGGCAAATCAAGTGCCCTTGAAACAAGCGAAAACTTCCTCTTATAATAATAGTTATAGTTTCTGAGCAACTCCTTCAATAAAGAATTATAGTTCGACTGAGACTTCATTAAAACTCAACCCTCAACTCTCATAGAATATAAAATAATTAAAGCAAAAAATTTAATTACATTTCATTCAAAGCCCCAATATTAAGCAAGTGCAGGGCATTGCCTAATACAATGGAAGAAGCTTCAACAAGCTTAAGCCTTGCATTGCGCAATTCACTGCTTTCGGCTTCAATTACAGGGCAGTCCCTGTAGAATTCATTGAATGATGCAGTGAAATCAAGAAGGAACTGGCACATGCTGTGCGGAGCCAAGGATTCAGAGCATTCCTTTACAGTAACCGGGTAATTCAAAATCAATGAAATCAATTTCTTCTCAGAGGGGGAATTAAGCAAATCATAACCTGCTTTGCCTTCAATTTTTCCTGACTTTCTTAGAATGCTTTTTGCTCTCGCAAAAGAATACTGAACATAAGGGCCTGTTTCTCCTTCGAATGAAATGGACTGCTTTGGGTCGAAATGCATGTCCTTTAAGGCATCAGTTTTCAGGAGGAAGAATTTGATTGCACTCAAGCTAATTGCTTTAGCCCTTTCATCCAATTCCTTTCCTTTCAGTTCAGGGTGCCTTTCCAGGATTTCCTCTTTGGCCATTTTCTTCATTTCCTCAATTAAGAAATCAGCGTCAACAATTTTTCCTTCCCTTGACTTCATTCTGCCTTCAGGCAAATAAACCATACCGTAATTCAAGTGAATGCAGTCAGAGCTCCACTTGAAGCCAAGTAACTCAAATATCTTGAAAAGCTGCCTGAAGTACAGGTTTTGTTCAGAGCCAACAACCCAAATGCTTTTATCCAAACCGAATTTCTCGAATTTATGCTTTGTCAAAGCCAAGTCATTTGAAATATAAACTGAGGTTCCATCAGCCCTCAAGATAACCTTTTTCCCTAATCCCTCTTTCTCCAAGTCAGCAGTAATATTCCCTTTTTCATCCTTCTCAAAAATTTTCTTCTTCAAGCCTAATTCAATCAAAGGCCTTGCCTTGTCATAAAAATCTGATTCCCTGAATTCAACATCAAATTCTGACCCGAATTCCTTATAGGTCTGCCTCATTCCCTCTATGACCCACTCATTCAATTTCTTCCAGAGTGCTCTGACTTTCTTGTCTCCCTTCTCCCATTTCCTGAGCATTTCTTTTACCCCTTCCTCTAATTCAGGCTGTCCTTCTAATTTCCTGTTAAACATCACGTAAAAGTCTCCAACGAAATGGTCTGGCTTCTTGTTTGGATTCCTTCCTTCACCCCATTTACCGTAAGCATACATTGACTTGCAGATGTGCACTCCCCTGTCAGAAAAAAGATTTGCTTTAATTACCTTCCAGCCGTTTACATCAAACAGCCTTGAAACTGCCATTCCAATCGAGTCATTCCTTAAATGCCCTAAAGTCAAAGGCTTGTTTGTGTTAGGCGCAGAATATTCTATCATTACTTTTTTTGCTTTGCCCTCAGAATTCCTGCCGTAATTCTTTCCTTTCTTCAAGACTTCAGGAACCAGTTGCCTTGCAATCAAAGAATAATCATAAAAGAAATTCAGGTAAGGGCCTTTCACTTCAGCCCTCTCAATAAAGCCAATTCCTTTTTTTGATTTTAACTGCACCTCAATCTTCTGTTTAAGCATTAGCGCAATCTCTGCAGGCTTTTTTTTCATGAAACCAGAAAACCTAAAGCAGGGAAGCGAGAGGTCTCCCAATTCCTTCTGCGGTGGCACCTCAAGCAGTCCAGCAATTTTACCTTCAGGGAAATCCTTAATTGAAAGAATGCCTGCAATCAGTACAGCAATCTCCTTTTTCGAGTTCATTTTTTAACCTTCTTATTTTCTTTCTTTTCTTTCTTTGGATGGCCTGGAGACTTTCTTTCTTTTCCTAAAAGAAAGAAAGGCTTAGTGACGGGCCCGGTGGAATTCAGCGTTCAAGGGTTCATCCCGTCAATAATTCATTATGCACCCATGCTTTTTTTATTCTTTCACCTCACGTCAAGCAGGAGACTGGTGAGGGCTCCTGCCTTTCACGCTTCAGACCTAAGGAAAGGCACGAATTTTTGAGCATTCATTTGATCACCTCAAACCAAATTAAAGGCAAGAAATCGCAGGGCGTTATCCCTCTACTCCTGAAAGAAGAAGGAATCAGTCTGGCTCGGACTGGATGTCGCCTTAGCCTTTCGGTCAGCGACTTGGAGGCAGGAGCATGAACGGCTATTACTGGAAGAACAAGGAGACCGGACAATGGTTTTTCAGGAAAACAAAGGATGCAGAGGATTGGGAGGGGCCTTTCAATACCAGGAAAGCAGCAAAGCAGGCGAGAGCTGAATACTATGAAAGGCTGGCTGAAAGCAGGCCAACACTTATGATACGTATCATAGGAGGGATGTAAAATGAATTGGAACGCAAACGGGAAGAGAAGGAAGGAGTGCAATAACTTGAAGGCTGTCAGGCACTTCAACAAAATTTTAGGCTTGTGCCGTAATCCTTCTCGGACATTAACGAACATTGCAATGGAGTGGTAAGTTATGTATCAAAAAAACGAAAAGATAGCTTGCCTACGAAACATTGGCGCACAGGATGATATAGAGGCAAAACGCTTGTTCGTAGGTAGGCTAACGACGAACAAGGATTTAACTCTACAAGTAGAAGAACTCCAAAGTTTCGTAGGTAGGCTAACGACTCGCATCAAGTTACTGGAATCAATTCTTTTAAACAACAAAAAAATTGAAACAGCATTCAAATTACAGCAAATAAAAGAGTTATGCGAATTAAACGAAAAAGTCACTGTTTCAGTAATTAAAAGAGAACTGAAATTAAACGCAAGAAATTGTGTTATAGAATTAATGAAAGAAGCAAGCCGAACACACGACCTCTATTTTTTTAAGGGATGCCCTGGCCAAGAAAGCTTTCTTTCAAGAAAGCAACCAGAAAACAAGGCAATGACAGCATACGCAGAAACATACTATGAATTAATTAACAGCCCAATAGGAACTTCCATAACAGAATCAGCGATTGCTCATAAATTTGAATTGAACGGCCAGGAACTGCAGAGCGTTTTAAGCCATTTAGCCAGGCACAGAGAAATTCACATAATATGCCCTATGAGCAGGAAAGGATGCAGGAGGGTCAAACGTGTTCAGTAATTCTTTCAGGAACCCTTTTCTTTTTCTGTTTTCCGTTAGCGGTTCAATCCGCAGGAAAACTAAAATAAAAAACAGCAAAGGTATTGGGAGCAAAAAAAAGAGAGAAAAGAGGACGCCACCTAATTCCTTGACCGGAATTACTTTCGGCGTCCTTCATTTCCCAAAGAAAGCCTTTAAGCGTCAAAAAAACGAAAAGGCAAAAGGAGGAATTTTAGGATGACGGAAAAAATTGAAGGAACTGTAACTGCAGTATCTCAACAAAAAAAGTCAATTCAATTAGGAGAAATAATTGCAGCAGGAAAAGCGAAGGACTACCTTCCAAGAAAAGGAGACAAAGTAGAATTAACCTTAGATGAACAAGGAAAAGTCTTATTCTGCAAGCTGTTAGGCCAAGAAAAGAGACATAGGAAAAAATCATTCCAGCAAAAAAATTAGCAGAAAATGCTTTGGTAATAGCAGAAATCCTGTTAGGAGACATAGGAAAAAACGAATTGAATGCAGTAATGCAAGCCAGGCTCACAACATTCCAGGAATTAATGCTTGACAGGAGGACGGCATTTATTCAGTCAAGCAAAAAAGAAAACATTAAGTTTATGAGGAAATAAAAAATGATTGACTACCATGACGTGCAATACTACGACCACATAAGCAAGAAGCTTACAATGCCGCAAATGGAAAAAGCAATGAAATTCGTTTACTTAGACTTAATAAAATATAACGGGGACGGAAGCTTCACCTGCAAAGCAATGATTGGATACAACACCAGAAACTACACCTTAAAAAAGCACTCTGAATTTTCTTGGGAGTGCAACTGCCAAGGCTGGCAGTCAAAACTAAAAAAGTACGAGCATGACGGGAGCGCTTGGCCTTCATGCTCTCACGTCGCAGCATTATACGTCTGGTTCAAGGTAAGATACTCAAAAGACTGGAATGCAGCACAAGAAGAAGCCCAAAAAATGCTGAAAGAATTCAGTGAAGGAGGGAATTAAATGGAAGAAATTGAAATTGAAATAGGAAAAATTAAACCTAATCCATTCAAGAAATTCATTAATAAAGGGAAGCTATACGAAGAAATAATTGAAAAATTAATGGAAGGATACCAGTAGACAACCTTTCACGAAAACTTGCTGGCAAGAAAAAACTAAAACTTTACTCAAAGAAAAAATAATTCAATAAAAAAAGGAGGGATTTTTTTGATGGCGAGGAAAGCAGGAAAAATTACGGCAGCACTGTGCCCGAAATGCGGTCAAACAATGGACAAAATTGAGGGTTGGGTTTGCAGTAAATGCGGAAAAAAAACAAAGAAGTGAAAAAGAAGTGAAGGAATTAAAAGAGAAAATCTTGCGGAGGCACAATCCTTGCTCTCATTGTTTCTGTGAGGCAAGTTTCATGTTGCCTGACTACAATTTGTTCGCTTGCGGAAATTGCTTAGATTAAGTCATAAGGAAGAAATTGAATTTACCTAACAATACTGTTGTGAAAGTAAGAATAATAAAACAGAACCATTGGAGTGCAAGGTAAAGAAAATGAACCAAGAAAAAGCAGAAAAGTTGTGCAAGACATTGGAATGCGGAATAAAGAAAGACGACAGAGAACCAGCTCCAAACAAGAAAAGAAGGCGGTCAAGTGACTCAAGAAGAGTATTATTGCGTTAAATGCGGAAAAGAAATAGGTTCAGGCCAGGAACTAAAGCACGAGTTCCATAAGTTGTTTCCTGACTGTGATTTAGAGCATGCTAACCTGCATACAGTGCACCGTATCTTGGACGCATTAAAAGAAAAAAACAAGAAGGCTTGAAGAAGGTGAATAAATGAATTTTGTAATTCAATTAAGTTTCTGGGAATTAATTTCTTTACTGGTCGCTTATTTTGTGCTGAAAGTTTTGTATAAGCTAATAGAGGTTTATGTTCTTCTTAGTGCTCAGTCTTTGGCTTTAAAGAAATTAAACAAGCAAGAACAAAAAAAAGAAGACGAAGTATTCAATGATGAAAATTATTAAAAAAAAGAGGCTTTAATAATGAGTAGATGGTGGTTCGTTGTAGGATTAATTGTAGGCTTCTTTATTGGAATAATACTTTAATTGAAGCAAGAAGGAAAGCTTTCTTTTTTGAGGTGATTGAATGACTGGAATTGAATTGAAGACACTGAAAGAGATTATTCCTTGGGATACAAAAGTCGTTAAAGGAGCAAAAAATATTCAAGAAATGTTAGGTAATGTCTTTTCTGGTAATGACTATGAAAATTCTTATGCAGAATCAAACTTAAGGCAGGAAGCTATTAATTGGATAAAAGAATTCAGAGATTATAAAACAGAACATGCTTTAAGTTTAGATGAAAGAATTGCAATGACTGGTTGGATTAAGCATTTCTTTAATTTAAAGGAGGAAGACCTAAAATAAAAAAGAAAGTGAATTCCTAATGCCCGTAAAATTATACTACAAGAAATGTTTTCTGTGCAATAACAAGAAGACCTTAAAGATATTAGACTTCAAGAACGGAAAACACTTGTACTTATGCAAGGAATGTTTAAATAAAAACAAGAACAAGAAATTAATTGAATTATTCGACAAACACGGCAAAAAAAACAACAACAAATTAATTGTAACAGTATGGTGGACAGCAAGCTAAAACTTGTAGGGCACGAAATCGACTACAACTGGAAAATTAATTTAACAATAAAAAAGAAGTGAAATTCAATGCCATTACAAAAAAAACAAATAATCAAAGAATTAATCAAACAGCACCCGCAAGAAAAAAGATACATTAAACTAATAATTAAATCACTACTGCAAACAAAAAAAGAAGGCCTTACAATAAAAGAAATATTAAACGAACTAAGAATAGAAGGATACCAAGCAACATACGACACAATAAGAAGACACTTATGGGAACTATACAAAGAAAACAAAATCAATAAATTCACAGACAAAAAAACCAAGCAAACATACTACTTTCGAATATAAACCTACTTCTTTTTTATTGAATAAAAACCTTTATATTTCACTCACAAGCCTAATTCTTCTTTAGTGAGAATATCTGATAAAACAATTAAACCCTATAAAGATACCTGAAATTGAATTAGTTAACGTTAATTTATTGAAAGTTGACGGAAGAAACCCTAATAGAATGATGTCAACACAAAAAAAAGCTTTAAAGAAAAACATTAAAGAATTCGGTTTTATTGTGCCTATTATAACCAATAAAGATTTATTGATTGCTGACGGAGAACAAAGAATGAATACAGCAATAGAGTTAGGCATGAATGAAGTGCCTGTAATTAAATTGCCTTTAGAAGATGTAGATAGAAGGATTTTAAGGCAAGTATTAAATAAATTGAAAGGAGAACATGAAAGAGAATTGGATTACCAAGAAGCGAAAAAGAATCAATGACTTTAATTGAAGCATTTGAAAACAGGCTAAAAGAAGATGAATTTGATGTATTAAAAGCTTACCAGGAAGCAGGAATTACTATTAAGCCCGAAGAAATATTTCAATTAGGAAATCATAGATTAATGTGCGGGAATGCGGCAATTAAGGAAAATGTTATGTAATGGAATTGGATCCAAAATACTGTGATGTAATAATTAAGCGATGGGAGCAATTTACCGGCAAGAAAGCAGTGAAGGTGAATTAAATTGAAGCGAACTAAAGAAGAAAAAGAAAAACTAAAACAAGATATTCAATCACTTCAATTAGAAAAAATCAATTACAAAGACATTTGTAAAGGACTAAAAATTTCAGTGCCAACTTATTACCGAATAAGCAGTCAATTAGCAAAAGAAAACTACAAAATTTTCTTTAAAGAAAGAGAAAAAATAATAGCAGAATTCTTTGAATCAAAAAACAATTTAATAAGAGAAGCAAGAAAAAAGTACAGAGAAAAAGACGATTACAGAATAATCTATTTAGTTAATCAAATAGAAAACGACACTTTTGACAGACTTCAATCAATAGGCATGATTCCAAGAGAAGCAGAAAAAATTGAATTAGGATTAGGAGAGAGATTATTGAATGCCATCAAGAAAGCAAGAGAACTCAGACGAATTAACGGAAATAATTCTTAACCCAATAAAATTCTTTGCCTTCATTACAGGTTATATTCCTACTGACTACCAGCAACAAATATTATTAGATGACAATAAACACATAACAGTAAGAGCTTCAAGGCAGTCAGGAAAAACAGAAGTAATAGCAGTAAAAATTCTGCAGAAAGCATTACTAATCAATGGATTCAAGACATTAATAATTGCTCCAACAGAAAGGCAAAGCTCAATAGTATTCAATAAAATTGACTCTTACTTAAACCATCACTATTACTTAAACAAACTGCTTTTACGGCATTCTCACACTTACACTTTATTTGACAATGGAAGCGAAATATATTGTCTGCCAGGAGCAAACCCTGAAACAATTAGAGGGTATTCTCCTCACATGATTGTAGTGGATGAAGCAGCTTTCGTTAAAGACACAGTTTATACTGCTATTGAACCTTCTATGTCAGCAACAAACGGAACACTAATACTAATCAGCACTCCTTTCGGAAAACAAGGACGCTTTTATGACTCTCATGCAAGACTCGATTATTATTCTAAATACCATATTCCTTACAATCAATGCCCTTTCATTTCAAAAGAATACTTAGAAAAAGAAAAACAATCAAAAACAGAAATGGAATTCCAACAAGAATACGAAGCAGAATTTGTTGAAGAACAAGACACTTACTTTCCATTACAATTAATTAAGGCCTGCATTGCTGACACAGAAAATCCATTAAAAGAAGAAGGATTTAATTACTACTTAGGCTTAGATCCAGCACGATTTGGAACAGACGAAACAGTTTACTGTATTACAAGAACAAAAGATGGTTTATTAATTGAAGTAACAGAATTACAGGCAACAAAAAAGCTTCCAACAACTGACGTCATAGGAAGAACTAAAGCATTACACGATAAATACAATTTCAGTAAAATTTACGTTGACGAAACAGGGTTAGGAGCGGGAGCAGTAGATTTACTGAAAGAATCAGGCCTGCCAATAGAATCAATTACTTTTACGCTTCAATCAAAACAAGAATTATACCAGAACTTGAAGCTATTAATGGAACAAAACAAAATAAAGTTCTTTGACAACACAAAATTATTATTTCAATTAGCAGAACTTCAATACGAATACACGAGCAACAAACAACTAAAATTACATCACCCAGACAAACTTAACGCTCACGATGACTATCCTGACGCTTTAGCTTTAAGTGTTGCATTCACAATAATAAGAGAAGGAATCGCTTTACTTAAAGACGAAAAAGAATTAGTATTCTAAAAGACACACAAAAATTTATATTTCGCTCACGTTCTGATTTAATTAGAATTCATTTAATCCCCGAACATAAAAAAAAAAAAGCGAGTACCTAAAAAAGATTTGAAAAGGGCAGTAGAAGAGAGTCAGCCCTTTAACTCTCTTCTACTTTTCAAACGTTTATGAAATTATTTGGATTAGAAATAACAAAAAATGGAACAATTCAAGCAATAAAAAAACAAGTAGACTCATTAGAAAGCCAGTTAGCTTTAACGAGACCTAATTTAGACGAACTAATGTCAGTCGGCGGAGAAGTAAGAATCCCTTCATATCCTTTGCCTGCAAGCACATTATACGAAATAAGCTTGTACTCAGACATCTTACGCAACATTCACTTAGCACTAAAAGGAGAAACGTTCAGGAACGGTTATTCCTTTAAAACATTATTTGAAGCAAAATGCATTGAATGCGGAAAAGAATTCGATTACAAAGCAATTCAATGCGATGAATGTGCAGGAGAAACAAGACAGCCATTAAACCTTCAACTACAAAAAATAAAAGAATTCTTAAAGAAATGCAATGAAAACAAGCAGTCATTAATTGAAGTATTAGAACAATTAGAAGACGACCTAAACATAATGGATGACGCTTACCTTTTAATCAACAAAAAATATTACTTTAACGAATTAGGAGAAATAATTGCAGCAGACATTAAAGAAATACTAAGAGTGCCCCCTCACAAAATTTTAATATATGTTGACAGAAAAGGAAATCCAGGAAGAGACTTAGATGGAAGAAAAGTCTATGTTTGCCCTGAACACAGAACAGAATTAAAACACGAAAACGGTTACTGCAGTAAATGCCAGAAAAAATTGTATGAAGTCTTTTATGCTTCAAGAAAAGGAAGAGACGGAACAGAACCAGAAAACTATTACATTGAAGACGAAATAATTCACGTCAGCAAATACTCTCCTTCTCTAAGCTATGGTTTCCCTACAGTTCTAACGATATGGCAGAAAGCAGTAACCTTAATGAACATGGACAAGTACGTGAAAGACTATTACGGAAAACAAAGGCCTCCAAAAGGCTTATTCTTAGTGAACACAAGAAACAAAGAAGGATTAGTAAAGACATGGGAAGAACTACTCAAAAACCTTGAAAAAAACCCGCACTTGATCTGGCCTTTAGCAGTCGAATCAAATTCTACTAAAGGACAAGTAGCTCAATTCATTAACTTCATGCAATCATTAGAAGACATGCAATACATTGAAGCAAGAAACGAAATGAGAAGAACAATAGGAGCATTATACGGAGTAATGCCTTTATTTCAAGGAGATACCAGCGTTTCAGGAGGCCTAAACAATGAAGGCCTGCAAATAACAGTAACCAACAGAGCAGTCGAAAGAGGACAAAGAATTTACAACGAAAAAATATTCCCAGAACTATTAAGGCAGTTCGGAGTAACTGACTGGAAATTAGAATTAAATCCATCAGAAGAAAAAGACGAAATGGCTGAACTGCAAAGAGAAAACCTGAAAATCCAGAACGCAAGACTAATGCTTGACATGGGCTTTGACGTTGAATTAACAGAACAAAAAGAATTCAAGTTTTCAGGAGAAGCTTCAAGACAAGAAATGATTGCCTCTCCTTTAATGCCAGAACAGACAATTCCATCGGAATCAACTCAAAGATTTCAAGGAGAACCAAGCAGTATAAGAATGGCATTAGAAGAAATAGAAAAGTTTACAGGAGAAAAAAAAATTCAAGGAAGAGAAAAAGAATTAGAAGAAAAACTATTAAGAGAATTAGAAGAATTCACTGTAGAATTAGATTACAAGAAAAAACCATCAAAAGAACAACTAAAGAAAACAATAAAAAAGTTAAGTGAAAGATTATCAAAAAAATTAGTGAATGCAAGCGAAAGAGAACTGAAAAAAATTTACGAGGAAAGCATTAAAGACATAGAAAAACAATTAGGAACAACAATTGGTTTCAGTGAAGTAGACGAAAACGCTTTAAACGTAATAAAAAAACAGGAAGTCTTCACTGAAGCATACTCTAACATGAATTCAAGCATATCAAAAAAATTAAACGAAATAATAAGTGAAGCTTACGCTAAACCAGAAGAATTCACTATAAAAAAAATTATGGACAAAATGAAGGAAACAATAAGCGAAGAAGACTACAAATTAGAAAGAATAGCAAGAACAGAAACAAACCACGTAAGCAATATTGCCAGAATGAATTCTTACATGAAAGCAGACCCAAAAGGAGAATTCAAATACAAATGGATTGGACCAGATGATTACAGAACAACAGAATTATGCAAAGAATTAAAACAAAAAACAAGTAATGGAGTAACACTAAAAGAATTAAAAGAATTAATTAAAAGCACTTCAAACAAGTACGGTTTCGAGGCAAGAGATTTTACTCCGCATGTCAATTGTAGACATAGCTATATTCGCAAGGTATGAGAATGATTGAAAGAAGAGACATTATTAGGCTTTACACTAATTACAAGAGTTACGAAGAAAACATTAGCATTACAACAACTAAAAACATTGAAATAGATTTAGGAAGAAAAGGAAGAGGAATAATATTAAGAACAGACGCAACAATAACAGTAAAATTCAATGGAACAGGCAATGACGCAATAACAGTAACAACAACAGATTCCCCGTACATAATGAATGCAAGCGATTACTTTGGAATTCAATCAATTATTTTGACTCCATC
The DNA here is from genome assembly GCA_040755695.1 of Candidatus Diapherotrites archaeon. Lineage (NCBI taxonomy): Archaea > Nanobdellati > Candidatus Iainarchaeota > Candidatus Iainarchaeia > Candidatus Iainarchaeales > Candidatus Iainarchaeaceae > Candidatus Iainarchaeum > Candidatus Iainarchaeum sp. The sequence continues at coordinate 113,124 of JBFMAK010000004.1, forward strand.
AACTTCAGCAAACATAAAGTTATTGGTATGGTGAAATAAATGGCTTCAATGGGAATAGGAAGAGAAAAATTCAATCATACTGAACTAAAAGACATGCCTGATTCTACTGGAATAAACACAGACCACGATCAAAGATATGGTGGAACTGGATGGGATACAACAACAAAACTAAAAAACGCTCAAGACCACATAGCCAATACTTCAAACCCGCACACAACTACTTTTAATAAATGTTATGATGCAGAGCCAGGCGCTACAAGAACAATAACTGTTGATGATGGAAACATTCATTACGATTTAAATGCGTCATACGGAAGCTCTATTGTATTTGGATTAGATTTAAATCCATCAATAGGAGAACCAAGTTACACGCATTCAATTTTCAGGATTAGAGACGAAACAGACAATAATATTTTTGTGGTTCAGCGGTCAAGATTAACAGCAATTCCGCCAATCGAACACTCAAAAGTCATGACGGTAAATTGGTATCCAGGAGCAGATAATACTTATGACTTAGGAGGAACTGATCCAGTTTCAAAAATTACTTATAGATGGAAAGACTTGTATTTAGCAGGAACAATTAAAGGAACTGCCTCACCAATTGAAAATATTTCAATAAATGCAGCAAGCGGAGACATAAAATTATTGGGTTTGCTTAAAGATGCTGATTCAGGTGGAAATGAACTAACAGTGGCAAACGCTAAAGCAGCTTATAATCATTCTCAAACAATAACAGGAAACCCTCATAACTTAGATACTGATGACGTTCCAGAAGGAATAACAAACTTGTATCTTACAAATGAAAGAATTGATGACAGAACAGCAGCATTAATTCAAAACGGAACAGGATTAACTTGGACTTATGATGACATATTAAATACTTTAACTGGAAATGTTTCCTTGACTCCATTTAACACAAATAATTTAAGTGAAGGAACAACTAATTTTTATTATACTGAAACAAGATTTAATTCAAGTTTTTCAGAAAAAACAACTGATAACTTAACACAAGGAACTACAAACAAATATTATTCAACTACTTTGTTTAATACAGATTTTGCTTCAAAAACATTGGATGATTTAGCAAACGGAATAACTTATATTAGAATAAAAAAAGCACAAAAAGAAGTATTGCATCCAGAATTCGCAGGAGCAGTTTTAACAGGAACAAGTACTACTGGTTCAATGACTTCTGATGCAGACATAACAAACAACCATAATTATTATCAGTGGAGTGGTGGAGCAGCAGACGATACTTATTCTATTGAAGTAATGTTTACTTTGCCTCAAGACTTTAATGGATGGCAAGCAAACGCAATAATAATTAATTTTAAGACTCAAACAATAACTGTAACAGATAATAGCTTGGATTTCTATATCTACAAGAATGGAACACTGATTACTTCTTCAACTGGAAAAGTTTCTTCTGTAGCTGATACTTGGACTACAACAACAATTACTTCTACTTCAATGGGAGCATGGACGGCAGGAGATGATTTAAGAATTAAATGCACTCTTAAAAGTGATTCAAGTGCAACAAAAGCATATTTAGGAGAAATTGAATTACAATTCAATGCAGGAGCGTGATTAAATTGCCTATAACTGAAGAACAATTAAATGAAGCATTAGAAAGAATAAAAGTAGTAAGCGATAAAGCAAAAAGAATAGAAAAATTAATTAATATAACAAGAACAAAATTCTACGAAAGCTTTACTACTTTAATTGAATTAACTACAATACAAAAACAAGCATTACTAACAGAATACAATTCATTAAAAACAGAACTATTAGATGCAGTAAATAATTTATTGTAGGAGGAAGAAAAAAATGGTTGAATACATTTATCCAATATTAGATGCAAATTGGGACATTCATTGGCTGAGGCCGAGAATATACTATGAGTGCGGTTTCTTTCCTGACTGGATTACCTTGGCTTATCCTAACACAGCAATCGGGTTCAATTCTGCTTTGACTGCAAACCAGAAGCTGTCACTTGACAACGCAATGAAAAAAACAGATATTGGATTAGAACCAATAAACATTAAACACAAACTTTCTGCTACAATTAATCCAGAAAAACTAACTCAATTAATTCAAACAATAATAGGAAAAAAAATATTATATCATTGTATTGACGGAAAAGTGGACTTAATTTTTTTAGAGAATGTTACTGCCAAAAACCTTAGTGACATTGAAATAGCGTTAGGCAAAATTTGGAAGTAATGATAATGTCTGCCATCAAACAATGCGGTGCTGACGCCCTAAATTATGGGCTAAGTGTAGCTGGAATTCTCACTTACACTCCAACGCAAGGCTCAACAGGAATAGTGAGATTTAATCTCGCAGACTATGATGGCACTGTGGCAGTATACTTGGAAATTAATGAAGATATTACTTACAATGCACCGCTTGATAGTGGTCCTGACGGTTACGCTCGATTATATGATAAAACAAATTCTGTAGCTGTTACTGGCTCAGAAATACATTTTTTCAGTAATGGCAGGAAAAGAAGCGGAGACATTTCTTCTTATTTTTCAGGTAAGGGGGATGTTGATGTTTACTTACAAATCAAGTGCGGAAATAGTGATACGACAATTGTTGGTTGGGGCTGGAGATTAATTGTTACTCAATCGGGAATTATTTCAAAAACTGTAATTTACATTCCAATTTCAGGGAACCTTGCAATCACTGGAACAACTTATGCTGAAGACAGCAGACCTAAAAGGTGGGCGCATAACGCAACAAATTACGATGGAACTATTGCGGTTTATTTTGCCGCAACTTTAACAAAATATACAGCTAACACAATGTACGCAAAACTTTACGATAATACGGCAGCAGCAGACATCACTGGAGGAGAACTAACTTCAACTTCTGCAACAGAAGAATTCAAGGTAAGCGGAAACATAGCAAGCAACTTGACTAACGGAAACGAATTGACTGTTTATGAAAAAGTAGATTCTGGCACTGGAATTATCAGGAACGCGTTCCTGATAATAAAACAGACAGGAATCAATAATGGCACTGGAAAATTTCAGACAGTAATGCAGATAACAAACAATTACAGGACAAATACAATTACAAGTTATGACACTGGACCAGTAAATAATCAATATAATCCTTCTGACTGGAATAATGCAACAATTAACTTTAAAGGAGAGTATGTAATTAAGAGAACAAGTTATTCTGGCACTCCATCAGGGCAAGCTCACCTTACAGATGATGGCACAGAAATTTCAGGTTCTGAACTTACTACTACTTCGTCTACTTATGAAAGAAAAACAACAGGCAGTTTAACAACCCCCGCTTCTGCATCTAAAATTAATGATGGAATTAAATTAACTGGCAGTGGCACGCTAATGACAGTCTACATTACTTCTTCAAGAGTAATTTTAACAATAACAAATTTAGGAGCAATAGCAGGCCCGACATTAAATCAATTAATGCGTCACGGAAAATACTTTGATGGTGGAGAAAAACCAATGACATTTTAAAAGAAGGAAAAAAAATGAATGGAGAAGAATTAATTTTAGTATTCATTTTATTTATTATTATTTGGTATTTAGGCTTTATAACTGGAAGAAATTGCCAAAAAGAGTGTGATAAAAAATGATTGAAAGACATGAAACTGGAAGAATTCAGTGCAATGCATTAGGAGAAGCAACAATAATTTTAGAAGAAATCACAGGAAAAATAATTAAAATAAAAATCGAGTACGGGACAACAGAACCAGAAACAAGCATTACAATCACTACATCAGAAGAAGAAAAAATTGAATACTATCAAAACAACGAAGACTTCATTGACTATCCAAGAAATCCAATTAATGCAGGAAAATTCTTTAAGTTAAGATTCGGAGAAGAAACCAGCATGCAAACAGAACACTATTACAATAACGGTGATTTAACAATAAAAATAGAGAATGCAGGAGAAAACAAGACACTAAACAACATTACAATCATAACAGAACAATAAAATTTATATTTCGCTCACGCTCTAAATTAAATTAATTTGATCTTTATCATTAGAGTAAAATCTAATGATAAGCTTTAAAAAAAGGAAAGCGGGTGGGAATAACAGGTTCAGCCTACCCGCTTATCCTGTTAGTCCTACCCAATTTTTTCTTTCAAAAAAGGAACCTTAAATGCCAGACACAGAACAACAATTAAACCTAATTATAGACGAATGGATGAACGAATTAGCAGACTATATTTTTTCTAAATCACAAGAAAACATAATAAAAAACGGTTCAATTGACACTGGATTCATGTTACAGCAAGCAAACATTCAAAGAGAACTATTAGAAAAGAAAATTGTTTATTCAGCGCCTTACGCTGTCTTCATTGAATTCGGAACAAGCCCTCATCCAATGTATTCTAAATGGTTAGAGAAATGGGTTGAAAGAAAATTAAGCAAAACAGAAAAAGAAATAGCAAGTACTGCGTTTGCAATAGCAAAAAAAATAGAAAAAGAAGGAATGAAAGAAAAACCTTTTTTGAGGCCAGCAATAGACGAAGCAATCACTCACTTTAAAAGTCAAGATTCATATGACTGAACAATATCCATTAACAGAAATATTAAACGAAGACGAAAGAATTTTCACTGCATACGGTTCAGTAGACATAACAGACAATCAAGGAGAAAGAATTCCAATACAAGAATTCAAGCCAATAATGCCAATCATATTCAAGAGAGGAGCAGACATAATGAACTCGCATTCAAACAAAAAAGTAGGAAAATGGGTAAACTACGAATTCACAGAAAAAAACGACAAGCCAGCAATTCTTTTAACAGGAATAATTGGAAAAGACTACAAATTAGAAGACGAAACATGGGAAAAAATCAAAACAGGAAAATATCAAGGAGTATCATTCGGAGGAGCAAGCCTAAAACAAGACTTAGGCTTCTATAAAGGAAAACCAGAACTGATCCTAAGAGACTTGGAAGGCTATGAATTCAGCGTAGTAGAAAAGCCAGCTAACCCAGAAGCAGTATTTGAATCAATTAATTATATAGCAAAAAGCGATTTAGAAATAAAAAAGCCTTTTGCAGGATACACTGACTTTGATGACTGTGTATCAAAAAACAAGAATAAAGGCAATCCTAAAGCCTATTGTGCAACAATAATGAGGCAAGTAGAAGGTGAAAAAATGAACAAATTTGATGACGCTTATTATTCTTTTGATAAGAATGATAGACCACCAAAAAACTGGTGGGATAAATGCATTGAAAGAGCTGAATCATGGGCATCAGACCCAGCCAAAGTATGCGGAGCATTATGGCATGATCCAGGGAGATGGGCTCACGGTTCAGGTCCAGCAATGCAAGAATCATACGGAAAATCAATGGAGGTAAAAAATATGGAAGAAAAAAAACAGGAAGAAAAACCTGAAGTTTACCAGCAAATTCTTTCTTTGTTACAGGAAATTCTCGCCAAGGTTTCAGCTAAACCAGAAGAAGAAGTGAAAGCACAAGAAGAAAAAGAACCTGAAGAAGAAAAAGAAGAGAAAGAAACAGCAAAACAAGCACCAGAAAAAGTAACTTTACCCAAGACAGTAGACGAAGAAATTACATCAAAAAAAGTGCCAGAAGAAAAAGACGAAGTAAAAATAACAGAAAAACAATTAAAAGAAATCAAGAAATCTTTAATGGAAGAAATCAAGAAAGAATTAGGGACAGCGACAACGCCAAGACCTGACGCAGGATTACCTGAAAAAGAAGAATCAAACGACTTAATGCAAATATTTAAGTCAGAAAAAGTTCCTTCTTGGGCGCAATTAAACACAAAAGTAAGAGAGCAAAGAAGGAAAGTCTTTGAACAAGGAATAGCAAATGCAATGGGAGGTGCATTTTAATGGGATACAGAGACTACATTAAAACAATCGAAGACCTTGAACGCTTATACTATTCTCCAATGGGAGCAAAATACATTCAAAAAGTAGATGCCCCAGTAATAACAAGCACTACAGGAGTATATAATGCAGTTTACGGTAAAATGGTGTGGACGCAAGTAAACCAAGAAGCAAACGCATTTGGTGTCCTATCCAAGTTCGTGTGGGATAAAGACGGATGGAGAGCAGTAACAGCAAGAGCAGCTTCTACAGGAGGAGGCGTAGCAGAAAACGCTGCATTACCAGACACAATCAAGCCAACCTTTGCAGAATTAAGCACTAAACCGAAAACAATAGCCCACAACTTTGATGTAAGCGAAGTACAAGAATTCGAGGCAGCAATTTCAGATAATGATGCCTTTGGTGCAATGGACGAAATGAGAGCATTAATGGGAGTACACCACAAAGAAATGATGAACGTAATGCTTTTCACAGATAATGACACTCTGGCAGGCAATAACCTTGAATCATTGGATAGAATAATGGGAAGTTATTCAGAGATTGCAGGATGTCTTCAGACAGCAGGAGACTTAGACATTTACGGGCAAGACAGGGATGCAGCAGCTTCATGGACTGACGCTTACGTGAACCATAACAGTAACACGGACAGAGACTTAACGGACACAATTTTGAGGACGGCATTCCAGAACATTAGAACTAATGGAGGCAATACAACAGTAATTTTAACTAAAGAAGACACTTATGCTTCAATTCAAGGACTATACGAAACACAAGTAAGATATAATCCAATAGGAGAAGCAACAGCTAAAATAGGAGTGAATGGAATTCAAACAAAAGAAGGAATTGGAATAGGAATTGACGTAGCAACACTTTATGGTGTTCCTTTGATTGTCTCGAAAGATTGTACAGCAGACACTATAGGAAGAATTTTCTTTTTGGATACCAGTGACCCAGAAGGATACGGTAAACCAAGATTAGGACTAAAAATAGCAAAGCCAACTCAGTATTTTGAAGCAGGAATGAATGCAGGAGACCCATTCGGGATCAACAGGTTAGGCACTGAAGGAATGTACAGGACAATGGGCGAACTACTCTGTCACAGGTTTGCAGGCCAAGGAAAAATTAGAGACCTCAAGTAAATTGGTCTCTAATTCAATTAACTTTTCAAAGGAGGTAATAAGAAATGGTTAAAATCACAAGATTAGCCGATAAAGGGGGTCCTTTAGGCAATACTTATCAGTGTCCTTCAGGAAACAGTTATACATTTCATTTAGGGGAAACACTAAACATTTTACCAGAAGAAGATGTGGAATTCTTCAGGAAAAGAGAGGACTTCGAGGTTGAATCAATAGGAAAAAAAATAGAGAAAACAGCAAAAAAATTAAAGGAAGCAATAACTGAAGAGGAAGGTGAGAAGTAATGGCTTTTGCTTATACAGTTTCAGGAAGAAGCGTTTACGGCAACAAAAGAATTGCTTGGGGAACATTCACTAACGGATTAGCAGACACAGGAGGAGACATTGTTACAGGACTAAAAATAGTGGAATTCATTTCATTACAATTAAAAGGAATAGCAGTTGACGCAAACGCTCCAGTAGTCAATGAAACCCTGCCATTGTCAGGCGGAAACGTTACAATAGTAACAACAGCAGATGCAGATGGCTATTGGTGGGCTTTCGGAGTGTGAAATCTCAATGGCCAGACCAATTAATAAAAAAGTATTAGACGCAGTTATAACAACAGGAGCAAGCGTCTCAATTGAATCAATGGGGCACCCTTACGTGAACATGGCGATAATTGCTTCTTCTGTTACAACTGGAGCAACAATTAAATTTCAAGGTTCAAGTGATGGAACAAACTGGTACGATATTCTTTCAGCTTCAATTACAGCTAACGGTACAACAGAAAACCAAGACGTAGGAGCACACAAATACCTGCGAGCAAATGTTACAGCAAGAACGGACGGAACCTACACGGTTTACATTGTAGCAACAGGATTTGCAGGCGTTCAATAAATTTTAAGAGTAAGTGAGTGATAATGGCAATAACAACTCATTACACGACACCATTAAAAGTACAAAACTTGCTTCAATTAAAGGACGCTTTCAGTGCATCCACTAATCCAACACAAAGCCAAGTAATTAATTTGATTCACCAAAAAGAAAACGAAATCGATTACGTTCTACATCACTCTTACAAGCTAACACAAGAAACAGAAGAATTGAGAGACATCAAGTTTTCTTATGACAGCTATTTAGGCACTTACATTGGATTAGACCACAGAAACATTCAACAATTAACTGCAAGCGAAGGAGATTCACTTCAATTATGGACTGGAACAGCATGGGAGGAATGGCTTGGAGTAAAAACAGAAGGAAGAAACAACGATTACTGGTTGGACTACAATAAAGGAATACTGTACTTGAAAGCTCATTATTCTTTGAAGCCATTAGGAGTAAAAATAACTTATCGTTATAATGGAGGCTTTGAAACACAATTAAATGGAGCACTGACAGCAGTAGCAACAACAATTACAGTAGATTCAACTAAAGGTTTTCCTATAAGAGGATGGATTAGAATAAACGACGAAGAAATTCTTTACACAAGAAAAACTTCAACTACTTTCACTGGATGTACAAGAGGAGCATACAATACGACAGCATCAACGCATTCAGACAATGATTACGTTTATTCTTGCTCGCAAGACATAGAAGAAGCATGCACGAAAATGGTGGCAGCAGAATTACTTGCAGCAGAAGACAGGGGAGTTCTAACTCCAGCAGGAACAACCAACCTGCCTTTAAGCAATAAAATAGAGCAATGGAAGAAAGACGCAGAAGAAATTTTGAGTAGAAGAGCGGAATTTTTTATTCCAGCAAGATAAAATTTTAATTAAAAAATAAAAAAAGTGAGTGGGTGAAAAAGAAATGGCAACAGATTATTTAGAGACAGTTTTATCAGTTCTTGAAACTAACTGGAATAATTCAAATACTGATTCAATTACACCTGATTTTTTTAGGAGCGATGAAAGAAAAACAATTGGAGGACTAACCTCCAATAAAACTCAAGTTAGCGTATACGATCCATCAAACGAAACAGAAAACCCCATAAGTTTAGGATACAATTACGTTGACAGAATTCAGCCCGTTTCAATTGATTTAAGAACAACTCATTCAAGAAGCCATGCAGTCAATGCAGTAGAAGAAATAAAAAGAATAATTCACTTGAAAAGAAAAACTGCAACGGGGTGGGATATAATGAAATGGAATGGAGGCAGATTCGTTGAAAACTATCCTGGTTACTGGCATTACGTTGTAGAAATACAATTAATCAAGTACGGAGAATTATTAACGTAAAAAAAAGAGGTGAACAAAAAAATGGTTTTAATTAAACACGTAAAAGGTGGAGTAAGCCTTCCAAAATATGATATTCATTTTCCTAAAGGAGAAGCAGTTGAAATAACTGACTCCAAGTTAGCTGAAAGAATTCTTAGAAATAAAGACTTTCAGGAAATAAAAACTAAAAAGGAGGCGAAATAAATGGTAAACTATGGAGGACTAAAAAACGCTTATGTTTTAATAGGAAAAGAAACAACTTACGGGACGCCAGTAGCTTGCACTAAAGACATAGGAATAGTTACAGGCACTACTACAGCTGGAACAAACGAAATAATTAAATCAAGAGGATTTTCAAGCAGAGACTTAGACCAAATACAAATAGGCAATTTTAGATTCAGATTAGATTTTGAAGGAGAATACCAGAACGGAAGACTGATAGAATACGCTTTAGGTTCAGTGGGTCATTCAGGGGTAGCAGATCCTTACACTCATACTTTCAGCCTTGCAGATACTTTGCCATCTTTTACAGTAGAAGTAGGCTTGGATGAAACAACTGATGACGTTGAAACTTACGCTGGAGTAAAAGTAAACGAACTAACAATTGCTTTAAGCTTGGGCGGGGTAGTAACAATAAGAGCTTCTGGCTTAGCTAAAACAGTGGCAACAAGCACAATAGCTTCAACAGCAATAACAGACAATTTGCCCACAATGGGTTACGGTTTAGCATCATTAACAGTAGGAGCTGATACTATAGCTCAGCCAAGAGCATTCGAGTGGACTATAACACACAATTTGAGTTCAATAGACAAGTTCGGTTCATTTCTTCCAGACAATTACTTAGAGGAAGGCAGAGATTATACGAGCAGGCTCACAATGGCTTTCACTGACATAAAAGAAAGAAGCAGGTTCTTGACTGGAACTAACACTGGAACAGCTCCAGCTACAGCAGACTTTGATGGATTCACTACAGTATTAAATGTAGTTAATGCAGCAATAACAAGACAAATTCAAATAACGATGACTGACTGCCATTACACTGAATGTTCAAGGCCTATCGCAGTAGCAGGGCTCATAGTTCAAGACTTTACAGTTGAACACAGAACGGTTTCAATTGTAACAAAAGATGATATTCCAAGTGCTTCCTGGTAAAAAAATTAATTGGAGGTAATGTAAGTGAGTATTAAAATAGAAATTGAATTAAACGAAAAAAAAGAATTAATTGAATTAAAGGAGCCAACACACAAAGAAAGAAAAGACTGGCTGAAAAAAGTAATAGAACTCAGTAAAATCGAAGACAGCGAAAAAGCATTTGATGAACTCATAGCATTCAGAGAACATTTTTTAATGGAACACTTAATTTTCGGCAACCCAGAAATTAAATCATTAGATGACTTGCCAGCAAAAACAGTGGATAACATATTTGAAAAATTAGAAGGTGAGATGGATTTTCGGATGGGTTTGCAGAAAGTCTTGAGTGGAGTTCCTTTATCGGCAAGCCAGAAAACCTTAAAAACAGAGAGTTTGACATCGAAATAGCTGACTGGATGCTGAAAGAAATTTTTTCAGAGAAATTCGGCTGGAAGCCAAAAGAAATAGATGAATTAACAGCAAAAGAAGTAGAATATTATTCAAGAATAATTGCTGGAAGAAATAAGAGAATAGAGTACGAGTCAAGCAAAGGAGGAAAAAAGTAATGCCTGAAATGGAATTAATTGTAAAGCTTAGGGCAGACATCCAGAAATTCATGCAAGACATTAAAGACTTGCCTAAGAAAACACAAGAAGCAATAAAAGTACAGTTTGATATGGGGGCAGACGCTAAAATAGGGAAAGATTTAGTGAAAACAAATAAAGATTTATTAGGCGGACTAAAAGGAATGATAGTACAATTAGCTGCTGCTGGAGGAGCAATTGCTTTGTTTGCTAAAGCAAGCCCGAGATTTGCTGCTGCCTTAGACAGACTCATTAAAGTTTTCTTGTTGTTTTTCAGGCCATTAGGAGACTTGCTTGGAAGCATAGTAAATAAAGTGACTTTGGGTTTAAGGGAAATTCAAAAAGGAAGAAAAGAAGCAGTAGAAGAACTTAGACCAGAAAAAACTAAAGCAGCAGAAATAGCTGGAGGAGCAGGGGGGGCAGTAGTTGGAGGAGTTGCTGGAGGTTTAGCTGGAGCAAAACTTGGAACTGTATTGGGCTTGCCTGGAGGACCTGCTGGAGCTTTACTTGGAGGAGCAATTGGAGCAGGATTAGGTTTCTTTTTCGGTCCACAAATTTTGGCAGGATTAGAAGACATGATTTCAGGAGCTAAACAAACAATAGACAATTTTATTGGAGAATTTGCTCCAAAACTTGCAGGATTTTTTCAGCCTTTTATTGATAAAATAAAAGAAGTAACTGGATTTATCTCAACTAATTTTATTATTCCAATTACTTCAAAAATAAGTGAACTTTTCAGTGTTTTCACTGGAATCTTTTCAGACATTTATAATGCTGTTTCTGAATGGATGGGAAAAGCATGGACTTTTATTAATGATAATTTTATTCAGCCTATTTTAAGTGGTTTAATTGACTTGGGTTCAGCTGTATTAGAGACGGCAACAGCGTGGGCTAACTACATTTATGATGAATTCATTTCCCCAGTATTAGAAAGGTTCAAGGAATGGTATGAAGAAATAACAGAAAAAATAATTAAGCCCGTAGTTGATTGGATGCAAAAAAATGTTATTGATCCTTTGGTTGAAGCATGGAATAGTTTAGCTGAGACAGTTAAAGGAATTTGGGATGGGATCAAAACAAAAATAGAAGAAATTTATAATTCAGTCAAACCAATGATTGATTTCATTAAGGGTGGAATTGAAGCTGGAGGAAAAATTGTTGGGGGAGCATTAACTGGAGCAGCAGAAGTTGTTAGAACAATTAAGCCTCCGAAAAAACAGGTTGGCAGTGAATTCGTTCCTTTTGAAGGCTTGTACTGGCTGCACAGAGGAGAAAAAATTGTTCCTACCACGAGAACTTCTTCTGGTAATATTATTAATGTTACTTTCAGTCCTGTCATTCACGCAAACATTACTTCTGAATTTGATGAAGACGCTTTACTGGATAAAATGAACAGAAAGCTTGTTGATGAACTGAGGCGATTCAGGTGAAATTAACTAATGTTTTCAAGCATTGTTCCTTCTTTTGTAACAATCTTGATATCAGTAAGTTTTGCATCAAAAGCGCTGGCACCAGAAACCTCGCTTCTGCAACGAGAAATATGAATTCTCGCAATAGAATTAGAAGAAATTATTTTATTAGTAATTTTTTCTCCACTGTTTTTGTCAAAGAAATGCTCAGAACTACACTTATAAAGCTCGCTATTAAAAGAAACTTCAATATTAGTCCAATCAAAGTCGTTAAGGTTTTGAATGTAAAGCATTCCATCAGGAGTTATTTCAAAATACCCTTTAAATTCAGTTTTTTCTATTACTGGTTTTTCACTCGATTCAATAACATTACCAGGCATTTTTTCGGTTTTTGTTGTGCACCCAATAAAGAAGAGAATACTAATAATGCCTACAATCAACAAAGCTTTTTTAATTATGTTAATTCACCTGGCCGAACAAACACTGTAATGTATAATAACTTTTTTAAAGGAGGATGCTAAATGGCTGGAACAGTAACAATTAAAGATGGAACAACAGTAAAATACAAGTTCCCTGTAGTAACTAATTTTGACCACAACTACGAAAAAGTAATTAATCAGTACGAAGCAGAAGGAATACTAAATCCGCCTCTTAATGATACTAAGACTGTCATTCATGTTATTACTGTTGATTTCGATTTAGTGGACAAAGGAACTTATGATCCAGGCCAAGACCCTGGCTCAACTGGCTCTATCTGGAAGCAACAATCATTATTACAGCAATTAAAGAATCAATCTACTGCAAACTATTATACTTTAATTGAAGACGATGACACCGAAAATACAACAGGATATTATGGGCTAATCAAAAAAATTATTATTAACAGAAAGCAGCCAAGCCAATTAAAGAAAACAGGCTCTCTGCTATTCATTGAATCAGATGATATAATGAAATTGTGAGGTTAAAAAATGGCTTATTCAATGAAAATTAATTCGGTTGCAGTTTCAATGCCGTTATCTTTACAGATTTCTTCTAATTTAACGCAGTACGCTGGCTCTTTTAATGGTTCTTTCAGAGATGCAACAGGAACTTTCGGCATAAATAACGGCTACGAAATAGAGGTTTATGAAGATTTAACTAAAAAGTTTGGGGGCTACATTCAAAAATGGAAAAGAGAAGCAGGAACAGTTTACTGTAATGGATTGGATTACACTTCAATTTTAACTAAAGTTTATGTTAATGAAGTTTATTATAATACTGCAATCCATTCAATTGTATTAGACTTAATTACTAAATATGCTTCAAATATTACAACAACAAACGTTTATACTACTACGACTACCCCAACAGAAATAAGATTCAGAAATGTACAATTATTCAAAGCACTAAAAGATTTAAGTAAATATGATAACTGTGATTTCTATGTAGACCAAAACAAAGACTTACATTTCAATAAACTTGGAACAACAGACAGCGGAATAGATTTAGTTTATGGAACAAACATTATAAACGATCGTTACGACAAATTAGACGACAAATTAATTAATAAAGTTAAAATCACTGGAGGAAGAGAAGATTACATTAAAACCGAAACAGCAACAGGAAACGGAAGCACAACAGAATTCACTTTGACTTACAGGCCAATAAATGTTAGGGTTTTGGCTGGGGGAATAGAAAAAATAGGATTCAAAGAAGGAATGAAAAGCGCAAGCGAATACGATTACACAACAAACAAAGAAAACAAGAAAATAGTATTTAATACAGCCCCTGGAAACGGAGTGTCATTATCTTTTGAATATACTTATTCTTCTCCAGTTATTGTGCAATCGCAGGAGGATGAATCAATTTCTTCATATAAAAACGTGTATGAAAAAGTGATTTATGATGAAACAATAAACAAGAAAAGTGAAGCTCAAGATTTGGCTGCTCAAATTCTGGCAAAATACAAGGACCCAATTCAGACAGGAACAGTGAACACAAGACTTAATTTAAGTCCTGCTGTAGGCCAGACAGTTGATGTAAGCAATCCAAAAAAAGGAATTAGTGGTACTTTCATTATTGTTGGATTAAAGCATAACATTTTTTCTGGTAGAATTACAGTTTACGAGTTAGCTTCATTACAAGACAGTGTAGTAGAATTTTTGTCTCAGTTAGCCCAGAGAGTTGAAGCTTTAGAGGAAGGACAAAGAGGAGATGTTGATATTATCAGTTATTTAAGGCAGTTTACAGATGAAGCAAAAGGAAATGATGATCCTGCAAATAATCTTTCAATTAGAACGAGAACAGTGAATACAACTAATACATGGTATTTTGCTAAACCTCACCTGTTCAGCGAACCGATACTTTTCGGAGGAGGCAGTGGAGTTTATGGATCAAACCTTGTTACAAACCCGAGCAATTAGCAAAGGAGAATGCGAGATTTTTGTAAGGCAAAAAGGAGAGAAAGAATTCAAGAAAATAAGACACACAAAAAACATGACAGTAAATTTAGGAGTGAATTTAATCAGAGACAATGTTTTTAAGAGCCAAACAAATTATGTTCAATGGGGGGCAGTAAGCGATAATGCGAGCACTCCGACAGCATCAGACACAAGCTTAGGGGGAAACGAAAAAAGAAAAAGTTTTCAAGCAGGATATCCTGATACAACAACAAACTATCAGGCTTTAGTGGAATATTATATTGATGCGACTGACTGGGCTACAGCTACTCCAAGCGCAATGACTTCAGTGAAAAAAGCAGGATTGTATTATGCGAGTTCTGGCAGTTACCTTTACTGCGCTGCAAGCTTTACTTCAATCACTGTGAATTCTTCTACTGAAATGCTCGTAAGATGGACTGTGAGTTTCGCAGACGCATAAAGCGGTAGGAGGAGCAGGAAAAAACAATTGTTAAAAGTGTGTCCTTTCAAGTACAAGCGAAAGAATCCTGAAACAGGATATTTCAGTAAAAGTGTTGATGGAAGAAAAGATGATGGAGCAAGATTATGTAATTTCGGTAAAGGCGAATGGTGTAGTTCGTGCATGCATTATAATCAGTGGAAGATGACTCAACTGAAATGGAATCAAGAATTTAATAGAATGAAAAAAGAAGGGAAAGCGCCTTGGCTTTGGAGGAAAGTCAATCCTGGCTTAATAATTCAACCTATAGCGAGAGTGATTTAAGGAAGTTTTTTATTTCACTCACAATCAATTAAAATTAAGGAGAATAAAAAATGGCAGGAGAAGAAATAGCAAACAACGGTTACGCTTTTGCGTGCCGAATAGACAATATTAAGGAATCTGCGAAAGGAAATTTTGTTGTTTCTGGTTGTGCTGTGAGCGCTCAAACTCCTGCAACAATGGCAGTGAATATAGCATCAGGGACTATTAGGATTGGAAGAAGCAATGTTGTTGTTTCTTCAACAAGCAAAACAGTTAATGCTTCTCACGCTACTTTGGACAGGTATGATATTATTTCTGTTGGTTCTGACGCTGTAGTGGATTACACTGCTGGAACTGCTGCAACAAATCCTTACCCTCCTGACCTGGCAGCAGACCATATTTTGCTGGCTGTAATTTTTGTTGAGAAAGCGAGCACTACAGTTGATGCTGCTGATGTCGCTGACTCAAGAATTATAGGGGAAAGTTCTACAATTACTTTAATGCATTCAGGAACAGGAAGCACTACATCAACAACAGAAATAGTATTAGACTCGTACACTTTCACTGCAGGAGAATTTACAGCAAACGAATATGTGTTAGTAGAATTGGATTTAGCGCACCAAGGCGGAGCAAACAATTCTTTCATTACTTTAAGGGTTAATACATTAGATTTGAGCACTCAAGGAAATTTTGGCAGCATGGCCTACGGAAGATTTATTGCTTATCAATTATTGTATAATAACGCTCAAGCAGGAATAGAAGGCTTGTTCAGCAAAGGAGCGAACTGGGAGGATTTAAGAACTGCAGGAGGCACGATGAGCGCTAACTGGATTACTACAGCGTGGACTATAAGTTTAAGAGGCTATACTACAAGCCCTCAAACTTATTACTGGAGATGGAAAGTTTATAGGATGAGGCATTAGTGAAGGAGAAAAAAATGTCATTTAAAGAATTTATTTGTAGTATTTTTGATTGCACTGAAGAATTGAACACCAAAATCCAGAAACAGCAAGTCCAACTTAAAGCAAACCAGAAACAACGCAAACAAGGAAACCCAAAACGCTTTAAAAGATAAAATTAAGATTAAGAGGCTAAAAAAATGAATTGCACAAAAATCTTGAATACAAAAATGAATTTCAGTTATAATATTCCTTTCAAGGAGAAAAAATATGAAGAAAAACGGAAGCAAGACGTTCGTAAGAATAACTAACAAAGACATCTTCAATGAAATCAAGGCAATAAAAGAGTTACTGCAAGAAACTATTAAATGCAACGACGAAGACCACCTTAAAATGATTGGAAAAATGGGAAGAGTGCAGTTAATGGCAGGAGGAGCCATAGCGATAGCGGCAGCAGTCGCAACATGGTTTATAAGTTACATAATGAAATGAAAGGGAGGAATAAAATTTATGTCGACGGAAGTAACAACTAATGTAACATTGGAAGGAGCAGGCGTTATTTGTCTTGCTTTAGGAATAAGTTTAATTGAAAAAGGAAATTATTCTTGGGGCATTGCAGTAGCAGTGCTTGGAGCAGGATTCATGGCGCTAAAATACAAGTTGAGAGGCGATTACTGAAATTTCCTTGATTTTTTTTGACTTCTTTTTTTTGGCAGGAGGTCTCTCTCATGCCAGTTTTCGTTGAGTTCACAAGTTTTGCTTTATTGAATGGACTGAATCATGCTTTTACTGAAAATAGAAGGGGAGGTGAAAAAGCAAATGAAATTTAGGTGGATGGGAGCAATATCAGGAGCAATAATGGGCTTCTTCGTTGGATTCGTACTGCAAGGCCTCGTTAATGCTGCAGGAGTTTCAGCCATCAGCGGAATAGCTTCAGCTTACATTCTGCCAGTGACTTTTTTGGCAGGTTTTGCGGCAGGAGCAGTAGGACTCTTCGGAGAAAAGTAACGCAGAAGAATTTGGAGTAGATGGAATTCAATTTTTAAAGCAATTTCTTTAGCGGGCTGTATTGTTGTAAGTCTTTTGAGAATTCTTTGACTTGCGAGTGCCTGTAATTTTCAATGTAATGCATGGTAGAGTCAATTTTCTTGTGTCCCATTAATTCTTTTACTTTTGTAGGGTCGCCAAACAAGTCTATGGCCAGGTAAGCGAAAGAGTACCTGAAAGAATGTAAGGTGTACTGGTATAATTTTCTTTTGATTGCTTTCTGATGCCATGCTTCACTTTCAGCATATGATAAATTGAATTCTGGGTTTCTTGCAGTGATTTCACGGAATTTTCTTCTCGTCCAGCCTGGAGTCCAGCATTTTTCTGTCTTGTTTTTTTGGGTGCGGCTTGCACTAAAGAAAATGAACCCATCCGCTGCCTTGATCTCCTTTTCATATAACTGAAGGTAGTTGAGCAATTCAATCCATAGAGCATCATCTACTTTGAATTCTTGTAGGTTTTCTCCTTTTTCTCTGTGAATTATTACTGTTTGTTTTCCAATGTTTAAGTCTTTTAAGTTTAGTTTGTAAGTTTCTCCTTGCCTGTTACCCCACCAAAGACTCCACAAGCAATAGAATTTGAATCTGTATTCTTCAGGTTTGAATAGAGAGAAGAATTCTTTGAGTTCTGGGGAGGTGAAGCCTCTTGTGAGTTTACCGTATTTTGCTTTCTTGGAGCGAGGGTATTTTTCTTTTCTGACTTCGGAGGCTATTTTAGTCCATTCCGTTAAATCGTTTTTGTTGGCGTTCAAGTACAGTGATTGTTTGATTGACTTGGTTTTTTGTGCGTTCAACGGGAATTCTATTAGGACGTTGAATTTGCTTTTCAATTATTGCCACCAGCTCTCTGATTGAGTTTTCCGTGAAATAAACCTATTAAATGTATTGTTTCGTTTTTTAACGAAAGAATTAGCCTTGTGCCTCGCTCTCAGAGAGCAGGAGGACTTAACACGCAGGGCTAATGATTGCGTCAAAAAAATTAAGGGGAAAAAGAATAAATTTGTTTTCTGGAGAGCATATCTCCCTTGAAGTCTTAAAGGCAGTTCAGGGGAGTTGTCCTGTTCGGAAAACATTAAATAATTCATAGCCTAAATACTTATATATAACAAAATTTAATTAAACATACGCATACTAAACGAAACATTTATAAATACGTAAGGTATAATCTATATGGAGATCAAAAAATTATGACAGAAAAAAAAACAACAATGAACGTATACCCTACAGACAAAAAATTATTCAAAGACCTAACCTTCGGATTAATTCACTTAGATGACAGCGAAGCAGACGCATTCCACAAGCTCCTGGAAGACTACAACAAACTCAAAAAAGAAAGAAAACCCATTCAATTCAAAAAAGTATAAGGCAGGCCAAAAAAATGAACGAAAACAAGTTCACGGCAAGCAGTATAGGTCAAAACGCTAATTTTAAAGCCAAAAAGGCTTCCCTGCAAGAAAATGGGTACGGGCCCGGTGGGATTTGAACCCACGACCTACAGCTCTCCCCCTTCTTTTCTTTCCAAAAGAAAAGAAGTGGTAAGCTATCCCAAGAAAAGAAAGACAAGTTGCCCAAAAAAGAAAAACAATTAATTATTTATCAAAAGTTTTTTCTTTCTTTGGCAAGAATGCAAACCCTTTTTCTTTTGGACAGCCTGCTCCTTTTTCTCTTTGGATAGACTGTAGACCTTTTCAAGCTTTGCTTGAAATAGGCTTAGGTTAGAAGGCTGTTGCCCTATCCAGGCTAGGCTACGGGCCCTTCAAATAATAACTTGTGCTTTATTGAATTAAAAAGCTTTTTGCAATATTCTATTTTTTTGTTATGAAAAAAAAGCAAAAGCAAAAAGAATTGGTTGCAAGGCTTTTGAGGGAGCCTGTGAGAAACATAGAATTTGATAATGATTCTATTTTTTGAGAATTCGACGGAAGAAAGATCAAGGACAGGATTGTATTAAAGAGATAACCCCATGTAGGGGAATGGTCAAGGAAGAAAAACAGGGTGTTCATTGACAGGGACTTATGCAGGCAGAGGTCAATAAAGGCAATAAGCCTGCATGAGGCAATAGAGAAGTATTTGCATGAAAGATACTGCCTTAGAGTCCAAGAGGAAGCGCATAAGATTGCAGAGAAGAAGGAAAGGACTTTCCTTAAGGAAAAAGGCGGGAATTGGCGCTCGCATCAATTGATTGTTTACTGGCTCTGGCACAAGAAAGGAGAAAAATAAAATTTGAATTTAATTCTAATTTTCTATTTTTTCACGCAGAAGACTTTGTTGAAGGAGTTCTTTTCCTTGAATTTTCCTTCGCTTAAATCCAGCAGCCAGGCAGAAAGCTTAGGGTCATTGAATTCCTTTGACAGGAATTTCAACCTGCATTTCTTGTGGAATACCTTTGTCTTTGGGCGCTGGTAGAATGAGAGTGCATCAAAAGGAAGTACAAAAATAAATTCGTCAACCTGCTTTGCGTACCTGAGCTTGGATTTCATTTTCCCCTGCGAAGGCCTTGTGAGGACCTCAAAACCTATGAGCCTGCCTTTCTCTGTCTCAACCAAGAAATCGAATTTGCCCTGAGAAGAAAAATTTTCATTTCGTTTAGAGCTTATGAGCACGCTCTGTTCAGGCGAAATCCTCTTTAAAAGAAGAGTCCTATTCACGTGCAATTTATTGAGTTCATGAAAGGTGTACAAATGCATTGAATTAGTCTTATTGTTGCCATTAATTTTGATTTCCTCAAAAGAAACTATCCTCAACCACCAAATCGCTGTTACATTAAATAATTCAGGCAAAGAAATATTTAAGTATTAGGGTTCCTAATTAAATAAGTTTAAAAAGCACGAAAACGTTATAATAATAGCCTTTAAAATAAGCAGAAAAAAGAATTCGGGTGATATAAAAATGAACAAAGCCTTCCTATGCTATTCTTCGATTGCATTCGCTTTAGCCTTAATTCTGGCTAATGCAGGCGCAGCAAACATTATTGCGCCAACAGAAGTTCCCTCCTTCACCAACTGGAGTTTTTCAGTTGAATTGAATTCAACTGACTCCTTCACCAAAACAGAAATATACTTGGATGAAGCAGGCATTCCAATCGTGACAGCATTCAATAATTCATCCACAATATACAATCCTGCTGGTTCAGTTCTCAAGGCATTTGCCCTGGACAATGACCCTAACAGCAATGCAGGCCTCACATTATATGTTTCAGTTATTGGACTCAATGAAGGAGCACACAACCTGAAAATTCTCACTTACAATGGAAGCAATTTAAATGAAGAAAAAAGCCTTGCATTGAACTCAATTCAAGTCCTCTCAAAAGAATTTCAGGGGGAAATGGAAAACAAGATTTCAAGCATTAATTCAGAATTAGACAGCAAAAGCAAGGCAATAGATGAACTGAAAACCACAACAGAAAGCTCCTTGCAGCAGAAAACCCAGGAAATAAACTCCCTGAACAATTCAGTCACAGAGGTTGCCTCAAGCGTTGAGAGCACGAAAACAGAACTGCAGCAGAAGATTAGCACTGAAACAGCGTCCTTGGAAGAAGACATAAGCAAAATAGAAAGCAAAAACAAGCAGCAGGACACGGCAATAGCAGGAAAAGAAGACAAGGTTGAATTGCAGGGCAATCCCTTGGTTGGAATGATTGTAATGGGAAAAAGATATGCCTGGATTGCAGGAGTGCTTGTAGTAATAATAATTGCATTGTTTGCCTTCATTAAATTCAGCGAAAAAAGAGGCCTGAAAGACGAGCTGAAGATATACGATGAAAGCTTCAAGCCCCCAAAGCCTCCTAAAAGGCCTTTTGAAGGCAGACTGCAGACAACAGTAGAAGAAGAAAAAGAATTAGACATAAAAGCAGGGGACATTATATTAAAGCCAAGGTAAAAAGGAGAAAACACTTAAAAATTCTTTCATTCCTTTTTTTTACTTATGGAATTAAAGAAGAGGATTGACGAGGCAAGAAAGAATTGTGTTAAATGCCTTACATACAAGAGGATGGGCAGGTTCGACCCTTACAGGGAGACAGTCCTTAAAGCATTGAACGAATTATATGACGGCTATGCAATAGAGTACGCGCAGCTCAGGAGGGCAAAAGGCTCAGACAAGACCTTTGACCCCGCACTCGAAAAAGCAAAGGAAAGAAGAGACTATTTACTGGACGCAATAAAATCCTGCGACGGCTGCCCAAAAGAAATAGACCTAGTCAACAGGATAATGAAAGAATTCAAGTAATTAGGAATTAAATTTATTCAATCCTGATTTTTGTGCATTTTTCAAAATTAATCAAAAGGTTTAAAAGCAATTCAATTATAATATTTATTTAATATGTTCCCCAGTCTTGCTCTAGGGCTTGCCCCTAGGCGACACTGGGTTAATTCTTATTTTTTAAGCAAATATCAGAAATAAAGTCATCCAAACATATTGAAGAATCACAAACTTTTTTCAAGAAATTGGAACTGCTGACTCTAAAATAGGCATTCACCACTTTTTTGCCTAATTTTTGAACTCTTTTTATTGTTGGCACGAAATCTCCATCGCCACTTACAATAATTGCAGTATCATAGATGTTTTCATAGGCAAACGAAAGCATGTCAGTAGCCAGATAACATGAAATCCAGGTATTTTTCTCAACTCTGAGAAAAAGCTTTGCTGCTTCCAATAAACTTTTTCATTATAGCCTCTATCCAAAGAAGCATTATAATAATACACGCCGATAAGCAATCCGTCATTTTTAAGAATTTTTATTAGTTTGTTAAAATCTATTTCACTGTCACGCAAATTAAAAGTGTCTATAATGCTGTGATAGAAATTGCTTCCATCAATAAATATAATTATTCGTTCAGTTTTTTCCATTATAAAAAACCACTCTCTCTCAAAATATCTCAAACAATAAAAAAATTCCATTACTCAATTCGAATTTTTGTTCCTATTGCAATGCCTGGAAGGCCCTTTGTAAGGCGGGCTATTACTGCGCCGTTGTCCCCGTGCACTCTGGTTACTTTTCCTGCAATTATTTTTCCAGAGGAAGTCTTCCACTTGGCTTTCTTTCCAATCAGAGAAGAAGCCTTTGCCCTTGAGTCAATGCCTTCAACGTAAATTATTATCTGGTTCGGCCTTTGAGTCTTCCGGCCTCCCCTGAAATTCTTTATTATTCCGTGCATTTTGAATCAACCCAAAAAAATTGCAAAAAAAATTTAGGCAGAGAAACATTAATAAAATAAACCCATAATTCATTTTATTGGCAGAATTGCAGAATTACGAGGGAAAAAAAATGCTTGTGGCAGGAATAGACGAGGCAGGCAGAGGGCCCTGCCTTGGCCCAATGGTGCTAGCTGTGGCATGCATAGAAAAGAAATTCGAAGACCAATTAAGGGAGATTGGAGTAAAAGACTCCAAACTGCTTACAGCAAAACAGAGAAAGGAATGCCTGAAAAAACTGAAGGCATTAGTAAAGGAATTCAATTCAGTTCACATTGCGCCGGAAGAAATTGACAGGCTGAGGGACAGGAAGTCATTGAATGAAATAGAGGCAATGAGGATTGGTTTTTTATTGAACAACCTGAAAGAGAAGCCTGAGGTTGTATACGTTGATGCCCCTGACCTAATAGAAGAAAATTTTGCAAAAAGAATAAAAAAATATATTTCATTTAATTGCATTATAAAAGCAGAGCATAAAGCAGACTTCAATTACCCTATTGTAGGGGCAGCATCAATCATAGCAAAAGTTGAAAGGGACAAAGAAATAGAGAAACTCGCCAAAATCCACGGAAACATTGGCTCAGGATACAGCCACGACGAAAAAACAATTTCCTTCCTCAAGAAATGGATGAAAGAAAAAAAAAGCCTTCCAGCATTCTCAAGGAAATCCTGGGACACAAGCAGCAGGATAAGCAGCGAATTATTCCAGAAGAAATTGCTTCAATATTGTGAGGCAGTAAAATGAATGAACCGCAAAAAAAAATGATTAAATTGTACTTCGACTTCGAGAAAATGGAGTCACTGCTGGAAAAAATGGTTGACTCAATGGCAGAAGAAGGAGAGAAAGATGCAGTAATGGGATTCACTATCTCCTTTGATAATAACAATAACCCTTTAATACAGAAATTTGATTCAAGCAGCAAAGAGAAAAGGCCTGAATTAAACCAGTGTCTTTACGAGCCATTATCAACCCTTGATGAAACAGAAAGAGAATTCTTTATTACATTAGGATTCAATGCAGCAATCGAGAGCAGGAACCTGAAAATAGACTTGAACGAAAAAAACCTTATTGTGACAGTAATAAGCGAAGAATTAAAGTACAGCAAAAAATTCCCCTTCGAAAAACCAGTTGAACCAAAAAGCCTCAAGATGAATTTGAATAACGGAATACTGGAAATGAAAGTAGAAAAAAAGCTATAATATGAAAACTGCTGCTGCTATTACTGTAACCCATTTCCCTGACTTGGGTATTACAGCGCTTTGGGTTATGTTCATTGTTCGAACAATTTTTCCGCTGATCTTCCACTGCTCTTTCTTTGCGTCGTATTCAGCATTCTCGTCGAATTCAATTCCCAATGTTGAGGCAAGCATTGAGGCAGCAATATCTTCAGCGTAATCGCCTGCAACCTGGTCTGTCTGGCCGAAGGAGTGGTGTTCAGAAAGATAACCGTAATTGTTCCTGTCCTTGGGGACAGCACAGCCAATGCTTGCAGCAATCAGCCTTGAAGGCTCATTGGAGCAGTTCTCGCTTAAAACACAGAAAGTAATTGCCCCAGCCTTTAATTCATTCACTCCCTGCGTTCTAGGAATAATCTTGCAGTTAGGAGACAGGATTGAGGATACCTTCACTAAATTGCATTTCTCTATGCCTGCATTCCTCAAGGCTAACTCGAAAGAAGTCAGTTTTTCTTTATGAATTCCAACGCCCTTAGTGAAAAAAAGCTTTTTTGGAACCATCTTTCAATCGATTTTCTCCCACACAAAAAACAAATAAACAAATATTCCGCGATAAAAATAAAAATGTAATTATCAGGAAAAAAATTGGAAAAATTATTGAGTGCTTTCTTCTCTTTCGAGGTTTTCTTTGAGCATTACAGAGTCTTCGCCGAAGTATTCAAGGAACTTCTTTGTAGTGCGAACTATATATGTAACGCCTTTCTTTTCTTTGGAGATAAGGCCTTTCTCTTCCAAGAGCTTGATTTCCTCGTAAGCCTTGGTTGACCTGAACTTAATTACCTGGGACTGCTTGACAGGCTGCCTGTACGCAATGTAAGCCAAGGTCTTCATTACTGCCTTGCTGTATTGTACTGTTCCGGCCAAATGCATTACGCTCTGCTCGAAGTCTTTTCTTATCTTCATCTTGAAGCCGTCTGCCTCCCTTACTATTTCAATTGCAGAATCCCTGAGATTGTATTCTTCAATTAGCCCTGAAAGGATTCCTTCAAGGAGAGCCAAATTCTTGTTGTTCACAACCTTGGAGATTTCTTCAATTGAAACAGGCTTTGGGGACATGAAGAGTGTAGCCTCAATCAATTTCCTCATTTTTTCAATCTTGGAAATGTTTTCAGGCTTGCGCATTAACTCCTTCAGTGCGCCTTTTTCCTCTGCTTCTTTTCCTGCTTTTTCTTCAGTGCCTTCTGCTCTTTCAGGCATTTGCTGCATTTCTTCTTCTAATTCCATTTTTTTGCCTTCAGTATTTTTCGAAGTGAATCCTGTTTTCCTTGAATCCTTCCTTTTTTAATTCTTCAATTACAATAGGAACAATCTGCGGGTTGCCGCAAACATAAGCCTCAATAATATTCCTGGGATTCCTGAAATTAAACTTCCTTATTTCATCCTGCACAAAACCCTTGCATCCAGTCCACTCGCATTTTAGGTCGCTCATTACAGGCACAAAAGAAAAATTATTTGAGAACTTGTCATGCAATTCCTGTAATTCTTTCATGTAAAAGCACCTGAAGGGATTCCTTACACCCAAAAACAGATAGTAAGGTTTTGTGATGCCTTCAAGCGAAAGAGTCCTTATCATTGAAATCATTGGAGCAATTCCTGTGCCCATTGCAATAAATGCTGCCTCAACAAAATCCTCATTTAAGATGAATTCTCCGAAAGGGCCTCTCACTTTAAGGAAGTCATTAACCTTAAGTTTTTCTTTAATGAAATTCGTTAAGCCTTTTCCGGGCATTATTCCAATGCATAATTCAATGAATCCTTCCTGGAGAGGGCTTGAGGCAACAGAAAAAGCACTCCACTTCAATTCATTTTTTCCTTGAAACTTAAATTGAGGGGAAGCAATAGTAACATACTGCCCTGCCTTGAAATCAAATTCCTTGGGCCTCTCAATCCTTATGATTCTCGCAAATATCTCTCCAGCATCAACGCAGTCCTGAATCGAGAGAACCCTTCCATCAAAATCCATAAACATTACACCAATAAAACAAATAATAATTTGAATATAAAAGATTATTGGAGAAAAACAATTGAAAACTCAACTGTAAACAAGATTAAAGCAGTAACTGGAGGAGTAATGAAAGCGCTTGTCTTGTATCTCTGAATGAATCCTGTCTTCCTTGAATCCTTCTTTCTTCAATTCTTCAATTACAATAGGAACAATCTGCGGGTTGCCGCAAACATAAGCCTCAATAATATTCCTGGGATTCCTGAAATTAAAGCCTTTTATTTCGTCCTGCAGGAAGCCATTGCATTTACCAAAATAGAATTCCATTTCGCTCCTCACAGGAATAAAAGAAAAATTATTGCATAAGCCTCGGCTTAATTCCTCCAATTCCTTCTCGTAAAAGCAGTCAGCATGATTTTTTGAGCCAAAAAAGAGATAGAAAGGCTTTGTTATTCCCTTAATGCAGAGAGTCCTGACCATTGAAATCATTGGAGCAATTCCTGAGCCCATTGCAATAAATGCTGCCTCAACAAAATCCTCGTTCAAGGTGAAGTCTCCAAAAGGCCCCCTCACTTTAAGGAAGTCATTAACCTTCAAATATTCTTTAATTGAGCCATCAACACACAATTCAATAAATCCTTTTTGCAGAGGGCTTGAAGCAACAGAAAAAGCACTCCACTTCAATTCATTTTTTCCTTGAAGCTTGAATTTAGGGAATGCGACCATTACAAACTGGCCTGCTTTGAAATCAAAACTTTGGGGTGCCTCAATTTTAATGATCCGAGCAAAAACCTCTCCTGCATCAATGCAGTCCTGAATTGAAAGAATCCTTCCATTAAACTCCATGAATACCACTAAAAAAAAGCATTTTCAATTATATTTAAGGGTTATCCTGCAAAAAAATATTCATTAGGCGTTTGACGTAATTGGTTAAGACAATTTGGCAAGTTTTTTAAATGTTCAGGCATCTTAATTGTTATTCAAAAAAGAATTCAAAGCAGAATTCGGGTGAATTATAAAGATATGATTGAAGTAAGGTTTCATGGAAGGGCAGGGCAGGGGATTGTAACTGCAGCTGAATTACTTGCATTTGCTGCAAGCTATGAAGGAAAATTCACTCAAGCCTTCCCTTTCTTCGGATCAGAGAAGAGAGGGCCTCCTGTAACAAGCTATTGCAGGATAGATGAAGCCCCAATCAAACTGCATGAAGAGATTGCAGAGCCAGACATTGTTGTAGTAACAGACAAAACCATTCTCCCTTCAGTGAACGTTGAATCAGGCCTCAAAGAAAAAGGCATAATTATAATCAATTCCTCTGATGGAGCAAAAAAATTATTCAAAACAAAAAATGTTTTCTCAGTTGACGGCACAGCAATAGCAGTAAAATACTTTTCCAGGCCAATCACCAACACTGTGCTTTTGGGGGCTCTCTCAAAAGTCACAGAAATAGTGAAAATTGAATCCATTGAAAGGGCAATCCAAGAAAGATTCAAAGGCGAAATAGCAGAAAAAAACATTAAAGCAATCCAAGAATGCTACAAAAAGGTGAAGAAATAGCCCTTTTTAAAAAAGTGCTATGGCCCCAAAATTATGGAGATAAAAAAATGAAAATTAAAAAAGGTGGTATAAATTCCTGTCTTTATTAAAAGGCGGTTAAGCAAAAAAGCAATGGAGAGAGCATTGGAAGGAAGCCACCCCATAATTAAACATGATGGGTATACTGGAAAATATTATAAAAAGACTACAAGAAAAGACTTGCTTCAAAGCTTAGGAAATAGAACCAAAGTGACAAAAGTTTATGATGAAGAAGGCTACAGGGAATCAGCAACCCTAAGGAGATTCAATAAACCGCATGGCGTAAACGGCGGAGATAAGCCAATAAAAATAGTAACAAAATTGTACGGCGAAAAAGGAAAATTTAGGGACAAGCGCGTCATAAAACCTCAAGTTCCAGCCAAAAAAATGAAAAAAGAAATAGAGTGAGAAAATGAAGAAATTAAAGCCTTTTAGATTAAAAAGAGAAATCAAAAAAGAAAAGACAATTTATGAGAGAAAGAAAAATGGAATTTCCTAAAGAAAAAATGGAAAGATTGCTAGCTGAAATAGCAAAAAAATACTCTAAAAAAAGCTATGAAGACTATGATACGTTTAAAGATTTGTTAGCTCTGTATAAAAATAAAAAAATAATTTTAAATGTTGAGGAACTTAAAGAAGGAATAAATTTGATTAAAAACTTAAGAAGTGATTACGCTAAATTGCATAAAGTAGGGGAAGCAACACTTGACGCAGAACTGTACGAAAAATCTGAATGGCTTTTAATTGAACTGAATCAAACACTGCGGGAAGCATTAAAATTTTTGAATCAATATAAAAACCCGCAAAGAAAATGATGGTGAAGAAATGAAACTTCCTTACTCAAAGCCTGGAACCTCAATTGCGAACAAGACAGGAGAATGGAGCTATTTCAGGCCAGTTATTGACACAAAGAAGTGCGTGAAATGCGGGATATGCATTCAATTCTGCCCTGAAGGAATAATGGGAGTGAAAGGAGAAGTTCCAGACATTGATTATGATTACTGCAAGGGCTGCGCTTTATGTGCAGTGGAATGCCCGCAGAAAGCAATTAGAATGGAGCTAAAAAAAAAATGATTAAAACAATTGAAGGCTCAAGAGCCATAGCAGAACAAGCAGTATACTGCGAGCCAGAGGTCGTAGCATGTTATCCTATCACTCCTTCAACGCATATAGCAGAAGAATTGGCGAAGTATTATGCCAATGGAGCAATAAAAAAGTTTATTGCAGTGGAAGCAGAATTCTCTGCGATTTCAGCTTTAATTGGGGCAAGCGCTGCAGGGGCAAGGACTTTTTCTACAACCTCAGGGCAAGGCCTGTTATTAATGCATGAACCATTGCTTGCTGCTTCAGGAATGAGGCTTCCAATAGTAATGGTTGTAGCAAACAGGGCTGTAAGCTCTCCGTTGAATATATGGAATGACGAGCAGGACACTATAACCCAGAGGGATGCAGGATGGATTCAATTGTACGCAAAAAACAACCAGGAGGCTGTTGATTTAGTGCCCATTGCATTCAAGGTTGCAGAGCAGGCAATGCTTCCAGCAATGGTCTGCCTGGACGGATTCATTCTAACGCATGCAGTAGAACAGATTGACATAATAGGAAAAGAGGACGTAAAGAAGTTTTTGCCTGAATTCAATCCTGAAATAAAATTGGACCCGGAAAACCCTGTGAGCTTGGGCGTATATGCAGGGCCAGCACACTACCAAGACTTCAGGAAAGACTTAGAGGAAGGAATGCAGGAAGCAAAAAAGATTATTTCAAAGGAAGGAGAGAATTTCGGTGAGCTTTTCGGGAAGCATTACAATTTAATTCTTGCCCACAAATGCGAGGACGCAGAAAGAATAATTGTGGGCATTGGAAGCCTTGTGGACAATGCAATAGAGGTTGCAAACGAATTAAGAGAGAAAGGAGAAAAGGTTGGGGTTTTTCATGTTAGGACATTCAGGCCTTTCCCAAGAGAAGAAATAAGAAAGGAATTAGAAGGAAAAATCGTTGGAGTAATTGAGAGAGACATAAGCTTGGGGGCAAGCCCTCCAATTTATTCCGAAGTAAGCGAGGCAATGCAGGGCACACAAACAATAATCTCAAGCTTTGTAGGAGGCCTTGGAGGAAAGACAATCACAAGGCCAATCATAAGGAATGCATTCGAAAAATTAAAGCAAAAAAATCCTGTAAGGGAATGGATATCATGACTAAAAGCACTAATGCGCATTACTATGCTCCAGGCCATTCAGGCTGCCCTGGCTGCGGTCCAAGCAACTGCATGATTCAAGTAACAGACGCAATAGGAAAAGACGCAATAATAGTAAACGCAACAGGCTGCATTGAAATAAATTCTTCTTTATATCCTAACAGCGCCTGGAGGCTTCCTTATATTCATGTGCTATTTGAGAATACAGCAAGCGTTGCAGCAGGGGTTTCAGCAGCACTCAAAGCAAAAGGAAACAACCACACAAAGGTTGTGGTGACAGCGGGGGACGGAGCAACATACGACATAGGCTTTGGGGCAGTAAGCGGAATGTTCGAAAGAAACGATGATGTATTATACATCTGCTATGACAATGAATTGTACGCCAATACAGGAGTGCAGAGATCAGGAGCAACACCTTACGGCGCAGCAACAACAACATCCTTTGTGGGAAAAGAAGTTAGAGGAAAGCAGACCCAAAAAAAGCCTATTGTTGAAATTGCCGCAATGCACAGGATACCTTACGCTGCAAGCGCAAGCATTGCTTATCCTCAAGACCTGAAAATGAAAATAGAAAAAGCATTAAAGCATGAAGGAGCAAAATTCATTACAGTTAATTCTCCTTGCTGCTTGGGGGCAGGATTTGACGGAAGCATTTCAATCAAAGTAGCAAGGCTTGCAGTGCAGTCAAGGCTCTGGTTCCTTTTTGAGTACGAGAACGACGAATTCAAATTAAACTTCAATCCAGAACAGAAGCTTCCAGTAAAAGAATACCTTTCATTACAGAAAAGGTTCGCTCACTTGAACGAAAAAGAAATTGCATTAATACAAAAACAGGCAGATTTGAATTATGGAAGAATAAAGAAGCTGTGCGGAATAAAATAAGATTTTCAAAGGCATTTTACTTACGCAAATGATTTAAAACTGATTTGCTATTCAATTTATAAGGGAATTAATTGAGGAAACAAGAGGAAGAAATTAATTACATAGATCATGCTATTTTTCCTGAACCTCACACTCCAATGTACTTAATGCACAAATACTGGGCAAGAAAACCACATAATGTTGTTTCAGAGTATATTAAAAACTACTCCAAAGAGGGGGAAATTGTTTTAGACCCTTTCTGCGGTTCTGGCGTAACAGCAATTGAAGCCATAAAGTTAGGCAGAAAAGTAATTGCAATAGACTTAAACCCTGTTTCTGCTTTCATGACAAAATGTACTTTAATGCCTGTTAACTTAAAAGAGTTTGAAGAAGCATTCAAAGAAATAGAGAAAAATGCTAAACACAAAATAAATGAACTGTACGAAACTAAGTGCCCAAAGTGCAAAGGAAAAGCATTTTTGACTCAATCTGTCTGGGCAAAGAATAAAAAAGAAGACAAAGAAGAAAACTTAAAAAAAATCTGGTATTATTGTTCTCTTTGCGGTAAAAGAAGTGAGAAAAAAATAGAAAATTCTGATTTAAAAAATATAGAAGAAATTAACAATAAAAAAATAAAAGAATGGTATCCTACTACGAGATTGGCATATAACGGTAATGAGTTTAAAGAAGGAACCCATGAACCAGATGTAAATTCTATTGACAAATTATTTACCAAACGAAATCTTTATGGATTAGCAATAATTTTTAATGAAATAGAAAAAATCAAAGAATATAAAATTCAAGAGTTAATGAAACTTGTATTTACTTCTTCTTTAGAGCAAGCAAGCAAATTAAATTCCATTGATATGCGTCCTGGACGGGAATGGATGACAAGAGGCTGGACAATCCACAGGTATTGGATTCCAATTGGTTACTTAGAAAGAAATGTGTGGAATTGTTTTGAGGAAAGATATAATAAAATAAAAAGAGGTAAAAAAGAAGCTGACCAGTTAATCCATAATTACAAAGAAGCAAAAAAATTTTCTGATTTGAATGATAACTCAACTATTTTAATTAAAATGTATAACGCATTAGAGCTTTCTGAAATAATCCCTGTTAATTCTATTGATTACATTTTTACTGATCCCCCTTACGGTGGCTCAATTCAATATTTTGAGTTAAGCACTTTGTGGGCTTCATGGCTGAATCTTGAATTAAACTATAAGGACGAAATAACAGTCAATAAACAACAAGAAAAAAACTTTGAATATTACCACAAAATGCTCAGTGCAGCCTTCAAGCAAATGTATTCAGTTTTAAAGCCAGGAAAATATTTGACAGTAACCTTCCACAGCACTGATATAAAAGTGTGGAATTCAATCATTAGAGCAGTTGTTACAGCTGGCTTTGACTTAGAGAAAATTGTTTATCAGGCCCCAGCAATGCCTTCAGCTAAAGGACAACTTCAACCATACGGGTCTGCTGTTGGTGATTATTATATTAGATTCAAGAAACCCTTAAGAGACAATAATATAACAGAAAAACAAATGGATGTGGAGAGATACGAAAGAGAAGTTGTGTGGGCTGCAAGAAGAATTATTGAAAGAAGAGGTGAACCAACAATATACCAACACATACTAAATGGAATAATGGTTGATTTGAAAGGTGGAAGATATGCTCCTGTAAATGCAAGAAATGTAGAAGATATTCTAAAAGACCATGTTGGAGAACTCTTTGAATTAATTGACATAAAAAATGAAAAAGGAAAAACAATAGGAAAAAAATGGTGGCTGAAAGACAGAGACTTCTCAAATTTTACAACGCCGGCTTTAAGCGACAGAATAGAAAGATCAATCTTAAGTGTTTTAGGGAAAAAAATTAAAGCATCTTTCGATGAAATAGTTCAAGCAGTATTCATTGACTACCCTAACGCTTTAACCCCAGATTCCCAAAGCATAAAAGAAATATTGAAAGAATACGCCGATCCAACAAAAGATGGAAAATGGAGATTAAAGCCGGGCTTAAGCGAAAAAGAACAAGAAAGCATTCACTCAAAAATGATTTACCTGCTTGCCATGCTTGGAAAAAAAGCGAGGTACACAGTATTAATAGGACAAAATGAACAAAGCAAAAAATACAATAACATTCCATTAAGCCGGGTTTCAGATAAACCCCAAACATGGCAGATATTCCCCCAAGAGCCAGTAGCATTAGACAGAATAAAACAAATAGATGTAATGTGGCTTGAAGATTCAAGAATAGCCTATGAATTTGAAGTAGAAAACACTACGGGAATTTCAGAGGCAATAATCAGGGGCTCAAATATATGGGAAAGCCACCAAACAAAAAGATTCATTATAATACCAAAAGAAAGGGAAAATTTCTTGTACAAAAAACTGCAAGAGCCAATACTTAAAGAAACACTGAAAAAAGTGGAATGGAGTTTTATTAGATACAATGACTTAGAAAAACTTTTTGAGAAAAGCAAGAAAAAATTTGACCCAGAAGAATTAGAAAAAATAGCAAGACCTCCTAAAATATCGGAAGAAAAACAAAAACAATCTAAATTAAATATTTTTATGTGAGAATATGGGCGGAAATTTAACATATGAAAATCTAGCTTTAAGAGAACAAAAGCAAAGCATAAAATCACCCGAAGAAAAATTAATAATGCAAGCGGGCAAATTTCCTAATTGTAAAGGCTTATATCCTGACTGCCCCGAAAAGCCAGATAAAAATGATAAAATGTGCAGAACTTGCCCGGTACTCGACAAAGAAGATTAAATGAATTTGAGTTTGCACCAAAACCAATTTAAAAGCCTTCAAGCAGAAATTCTTATATGAAAATTTTAATGCTCAACCCTCCTTTCATGGAAAGGTTCTCGCGCTCAAGCAGGAGCCCAGCAGTAAGCAAGGGTGGCTGCTTCTACTACCCTATATGGCTGGCTTATGCCACAGGCGTTCTAGAGAAGGAAGGACATGAAGTTAAATTGGTTGATGCAATAGCTGCAAGGAAAACACTCAAGGAAACAATTGAGATTGCAAGAGAATTTAAGCCGAAACTAATTGTTGTGGATACTGTAACAGCATCTTTCTATAACGACCTGAAAGTAATTGAAGCACTCAAAAAAGAATTGCCTGAAGCATTCACTGCAATGGTTGGAACGCATGTGAGCGCACTGCCAGAAGAGGCATTCAAAAAGAGCAAAAAAGTGGACGCAGCGGTAAGAGGGGAATACGATTTCACTTTAAGGGACCTGGCAAAAGCAATAGAAAAGAAAAAAAATTTGGGGGCAGTGAAAGGAATTTCCTTCAGGGAGAAGAAAGAGAAAGGAAAAATTATACATAATGAATCAAGGCCTTTTATTTCAGGAAAGGAATTGGACGAAATGCCTTTTGTCTGTGAAGTGTACAAAAAGCACTTGAACATTAAGGATTACTTTTATCCGTCTGTTCTTTACCCTCAGGTTACAATTGTTACAGGAAGGGGCTGCCCTAATTATTGTACATTTTGCGTTCTCCCGCAGCTAATGAACGGGCATTCCTACAGGTCAAGGTCAATAGAAAACGTTTTTGAGGAAATAAAATGGATTAAGGAAGAATTGCCTGGAGTAAAGGACATAATGATTGAAGACGACACTTTCACTGCAGACAGGGAAAGAATAAGGAAACTATGCAGTAAAATAATTGACTCAGGAATTAAAGTAACATTCACGTGCAATGCAAGGGCTGACGTGGATTTGGAGACCTTAAAATTAATGAAGAAGGCAGGATGCAGGCTCATGTGCGTGGGCTTTGAGAGCGCAGACCAAAAAATACTGAACAACATACGAAAAGGGACTGTAATTGACAGGATAAGGCAGTTCATGAAGGACACAAAAAAGGCAGGGATTTTAGTTCACGGCTGCTTTATTTTGGGAAACAGGGGAGAGAACATTGAAAGCATTAAGACAACAATTGATTTTGCTAAAGAGATTGAGCCTGACACAGTGCAGTTCTTTCCTTTAATGGTTTACCCTGGAACAGAGGCATTCAATTGGGCTGAAAAGCACGGCCACCTTAAGACAAGGGACTGGAGTAAATGGCTCAAAGAAGACGGAACGCATAACACAGTGCTTTCAACTCCAGAGCTGAGCTCAGAGAAATTAGTGAGAGAATGCAACAGGGCCAGAAGGGAATTCTATTTAAGGCCGAAATTCATTGCAAAGAAAATAAGGCAGTTAATATTCAATCCTAAAAACATTCCCCGCTTCCTGAAGTCAGGAATGGTCTTCATGAAATACCTCGCAAGAGGAGAATAATTTTAAGGCCTTCTGCGGAGAATTAGCTTTCTTTTAGGGCGTAATTTTTGTACTTGTCTTCTTGGTTTTGTTTTAATTCCAAAACCCTGTTTTTTTAATTTCATGAAAGCATCAAAATTCTCTTCAGCAATTCTGAGCGCCGCCCCAGCATCAGTCGTATTCTTTAAAGCTAATTCAGAAAATATTAGACGTGCCTTATTTGGTTTTACACCCAAAATAAACAAAGCACAGGCCAAGGTTGCAATTTTGGGTTTTTTAATTCCTTTTTTCTTTAACTTCTGTTTTGCCCTGTCAATACAGGCTTTTTCAGAAATAATTTCGGCTTCTTGAGGATTTCGACTATACAAAGGCATTTAATTCTCACTATTTGAATTATGTTTTTCCTTATTATTAAACCTTTTTATTTTGCGTTGAAGTCTTTCAGGAAGTCAATTAAGGCTCTCACTCCAGTTCCTGTCGCGCCCTTGGAAATATAGGTTTTTGCCTTGTCTGGCTCTGAAGCAAAAGCTGTTGCTCCAATGTCCAAGTGCATCCAGTCAGTTTTCTCAACGAAAAAACTGAGGAATGCTGCTCCAAGAATTGTGCCTGCCTCGCCTTTGTAAGAAGAAATGTTTTTTACATCTGCAAGATCGCTTTTCATGAAGTCCTTGTATTCTTGAATCAATGGAAGCATCCAGAATCTTTCTCCAGTCCTTTCACCTGAAGCAATCAGCTTGCAAGCCAATTCTTCATTATTTCCGAGCAATGCAGTAAAGTATCTTCCTAAAGCCACTCTTGCAGAGCCTGTTAAGGTTGCAATATCTATTAGGGCTTTGGGCTTGAAGGTTTCAGCGAAAGCAATCGCGTCAGCCAAAATAAGCCTTCCTTCAGCGTCAGTGTTAAGGATTTCAATTGTCTTTCCATTGAATGCCTTTACTATGTCCCCGGGCTTTGAGGCATTAGGTCCAGGCATGTTCTCTGTTAATGGAAGGAAGCCTAAAATTCTTAATGGAAGCTTTAAATGAGAAGCAGCTTGGATTACAGCGAAAACAATTGCTGCCCCAGACATGTCGTCCTTCATGTCAGTCATGTAATCCTCAGGCTTAATGTTCAGGCCACCTGAATCAAAGGTAATGCCTTTTCCTATGAGGGCAACAGAATTCCTTGCATTGGAATTATAATCCAATACAACAAGAACAGGCTTTTGAGTTGAGCCTTTAGCAACAGAAAGAAAGGCATTCATTCCCTTCTGCTTCAATTCCTTTTCTTTCAAGACCTTGCATTTAACCTTTAATTTTTTTGCTTGAGCAGAAAGCTCTTTAGCCAGTTCCTCTGGGGCCTTGACATTCGAAGGCCTGTTGATGAGAGAGCGAGCGTAATTCACTGCATGACAGGCTGCCTGAGACTCATTCACTGCACTTGAAACCTTGCTTAAATCTTTTTTGTCGCAGAGAACAACAAATTTTTCTATTTTTTTTATTTTGTCCAGTTCCTGTGTCTTGAATTCAATGAACTGGTAAAGAGAAAGAAGGACTCCTTCAGTTACAGCAGAAGCTGCTTCCCCTTCAGGGATTTTCGCCTGAATTGAATTCAAAGCAAAAGAGAAATCATTCAGGCTGTTATTTCTTGCAACAGTTGAAGCAAGAGCCGAAGCCCTTCTTAAGGTTTCAGAATAAAATTCTTCTTTTTTCCCCAATCCAACCAAAATAATTTTTTTTGCCTTGATTCGGCCTAAAGTGGAAATTAGCGCGTGCTGGCCTATCTCTCCATTAAATTCTTTTTTCTGCATAAGTGAAGAAATTTCATTGCTAAGCTTTTCGTCCAATTCTTTTATCTGACCTTCAGGCTTCGCGGCCTCAAAAAATCCTATTGCAAGACCTTCAGTGCTGCATTCAATTAACTCTTTTGCTTCAACCTCAACCCTCATTTCAAAAGACCTCCTAAAATATTAAGTGAATTGAATTTAAATATTATTCTTTTCAAGCACGGCTTGAAATATTTCAATCCACTTTAGCGGAATTGAAATCCTTTAAAATACTGATTACTATTTCCCCGAACCATTCTTCCTGGAGCAATAACACTTTTCCTGCGTTTGCAAGGAAAAGCAAAGGAATGACGGTGTCAACCGTTTCCTCTGGCTTGTTGCCTTGCAGTAGAGAAGAGAAAATTATTAGGCCTGAAGAATCAGCGTTCTGCAGTATTCTGGCATACAATTCATTTATCCTTTCATCCAAGTTCTCCTGCGAGAAAGGAATAATGAATTCAAGGAGCTTCTTCTCCCTTAATTTTATTTCCTTTCTCTTGGAGTGCTCTATGATGGACTGGATGGCTTCAACTAATTCATCCAGTGAAATCTTTCCTTCCCTTAGATTGCGGGGCATTTTTAATTCAGGAATAAATTCCTCGAAGAATTTCTGCATTTCCTTTTTTTGTTCTTCTTCCTCAATGCTGCTCAGCCTCAAAAGTTTTGACTTTGCACGCAAGAGAATTGCAAGAGCAAGGATTGCATTCGCAGGGATCCTGAGGTTGTTCTCCTGCATTGAATTAATCTTCTGTAAGTACCTGTCTGCAAGCATTATTAAGTCCAAGGACCATGGGTCCATGCGCTCTGAATCAATTAAATCCAGTAGAATGCTCTTCCATTCAGGCTCATGGATAAGCAAAAGCATGTCCTCATGGTTCAAGGAATAATTCTTGTGGTTGGAATCAACCAATTCTGCACTGGAATTCATTGCAATAAAAAGAAAGGAGAAAGAATTATATAATCCTTTGCGTTTAAATTAATTAAGTGAACGAAATGGACAACATAAAAAAACTTGAAAGAACAATTGAAACAAATGAAAAAATAATTGAAGTACTTGAAAGGCCTGACATAAGAAAACAGATAAGAAAAGGACAATTCCCTGAAGAACTGAAAGTCTTTCTTCCAATATATGAAAAATATTATAAAAAGTATCATTATGTAACTGCAGTTGCGGGGGGAATATATACAGTCCTTCTAGTTGAGTTAGCATTACATTATTTAGCAAGAAAGACTAAACTTCCCCCAGTTCAAAGAATAGTAACAGATAGTGCTTTGGCTATGGGTGGAGCAAAAATTTCAGGTTATTTACTCAAAAAAATATTGAAAAAATTAGAAGAAAAAAAGGTTAATAAATATAAATTTGTAGAGCAGAAAATAAGAGAATTGAAAATAAAGAATGAAAGAGCAAGAATGCAGCTTGAAAGAATGAAGTTTCACAGGGATCTAAAGCAAAGAAAAAGAATTAATTTAATGGAATTGAAAAGAATTAAAGGCAAAAAAATTCATGCGAGATAAAAAAAGCTGTTTTTGGGCTTGAAAATGATTTGGTCTCCTAAAGAGAAAGATTTATTAATACTGTTTTCTTTTATTTAGCGGTGATTGAATGAAGAGGGTGCCAGTAGGAATTGAAGGACTAGACCAGTTAATTCAAGGCGGAGTGCCTAAAGGTTCTTCCACCTTAATCTCAGGGGGCTCAGGGACAGGAAAAACCATTTTTGCAACTCAATTCCTTTACAATGGGGCAATAAAGTTTGGAGAGCCAGGGCTTTATGTAACATTGGAGACCAATTTGAAGAACATTACCTGGGACATGGAGAACTTCAACTGGGACATTAAAAGACTGCAGGACAAGAACCTGTTTAAAATCTATAAATTGAATTTAGCAGAAAAAGATGTAGAAAATGTAGAGCAGGAAGTAATGGAGGAACTGGACATTATAGCAGAATACGTGGAAAAAATGGGAGCGCAAAGGCTTGTGATAGATTCTACTACCTCTCTTGCAATGTGGATCAAGGGAGCAGCAGCAATGAGGAAAACCTTGTTCGCTTTCTCTGACGGCTTAAAGAAGCTGGACTGCACTACCTTTATGACCTCAGAAACAAAAGCTGACAAGATAAGCTTGAGCGCTTTCGGGGTAGAAGAATTTGTTGTAGATGGAGTAATAGTATTATTCTTGCATCCGCCGCACAGGTCAATCTTCGTAAGGAAAATGAGAGGCACAAACCAGTCAATGAGCCCTCACCCGTTCGAGATAACAGACTCAGGCATTATAGTAAGAGGAAAAGAGGAGATGCCCTGGGAAGGCATCCACCCCTAATTTATTTTTTTATTTTCTTCTTATTACGTACAAAACTACAAATGCAATTACAAACAGATTCAATGCAATTAAAGTTCCAGTGAACCTGCTGCCTGCGCTCAGTCCTACAGAGCCTGTAACAAGGCCTGAAGGGCTTGAAACACTGATGTCCGAAGCAGGAATGCCTCCAGAAACAAATAATTGTAGTACAACAAAGTAGAACAATTGAATTATCACCAAAGCCAATACAAACAATATTCTTTTCATGAAATAATTAGTGCAGGATTATGTTTAAATAATGCATTGCATTTCAATTAAAATGAAGGTGAGGAAGAAAAAATGAGGGTGCTTGTAACTGGAGGGGCAGGATTCATTGGAAGCCATACTGCAGACCTTTTAATTGAAGAAAATTATGATACAGTAATTGCAGACAATTTGAGCACAGGAAGAAAAGAGAATATCAATCCAAAAGCAAAATTCTATAAATCAAACATAACTAATTTCAGGGCATTGAAGAAGGTTTTTGGGAGGGAAAGAATTGATTCTGTAATTCATTTGGCAGCGCAAATAAATGTAAGAAACTCATTAGCAGACCCTTTCTTTGACGCAAAAACCAATATTTTAGGTTCACTGAATGTGCTTGAATGCTGCAGGAAATTCAAAATAAAGAAAATTGTTTACTCCAGTTCAGGAGGAGCAGTATACGGTGAACCAAAAAGAATTCCGGTGAAAGAAAACCATCCAATAAAACCTCTTTCACCTTACGCTGTATCAAAGTACTGCGTTGAACAATACCTGCAGGAATACCATCACAATTACGGATTAGAATTCGCTGTGCTCCGCTACGGCAATGTCTTCGGCCCAAGGCAGGACCCAAGAGGAGAAGCAGGGGTAACAGCAATATTCATTGAAAGAATGCTTGCAAATGAAAGGCCTAAAATTTTTGGTTCAGGCGAACAGACAAGAGACTTTGTTTTCGTGAAAGACGTGGCCAAAGCGAATTTGCTTGCACTGCAAAAGAAGACAAAAAGCAGGACTTACAATATTGGGACAAGAAAAGAAAAGAGCGTTAATGAAATCTTCAGGGAATTAAAGAAAATGCTTAAATTTAAAGGAAACGCAGTGAAAGAAAAATCAGTGCCTGGAGAAATAAAGAGGATCGCACTGGACTGCAGCCTTGCGAAAAAAGAATTGAGATGGAAGCCAGAAACTCCTTTTAAGAAAGGCCTGAAGGAAACAATTGAATGGCACAGGAAAAAGAATTACTGACAGGAAAAAGCTATTTAATAAGATGATCATACACTATACAGAAAGATTTTTATATATTATTGTACACTATACTGTATGATTTGATATGATAAGAAGAGAACTTATAAATATAATAGCAGGATATAATTTCTGGGGGAAGGAGCAGGAAACTGGCATAAGTCGAGAGACCTTAAAAAAAGCGAGCAAATTTGTTAGGAAAGGTACTGCTTTATCTATTGTCGGCATAAGAAAGTGTGGTAAAACTTATTTAACAAAACAAATTCTTGCTGAAAAAATAAGCGAAGGCAAAAAAAAAGAGCAAACAGTGTACATTAATTTTGAAGACCCTTCTTTTGAGCCTTATTTAAGCACCAGTTTACTTGATGACACATATGAAACATACAGGTATTATTTGAATAAGGATAAGACAGCATTCATTGTTCTTGATGAAATTCAAAATATTGAAAAATGGGAGAAATGGGTGAGAACAATGTTAGAAAAAAAAGAGGACATACAATTAATAATAACGGGGTCTTCTTCTAAATTGTTGTCTTCAGAGATCGCAAGCCTGCTCACTGGCAGAACCATTACTGTTTCATTGTATCCTCTCTCATTTAAAGAATTCATAATATTCAAAGGCTTTAAAGAATTTTTAACGGAGCAAAAGGCCCTTGTTTTTTTGGAAGAATTTATTGAATTCGGCGGTTTCCCAATGGTTGTTTTAGCAGAGAACCAAGAATTTAAAACTATTTATTTAAAGGAAATATTTGGAGGAATATTAACTAGAGACATAGTAAAAAGATATGAAATAAGACAAGAACATGAACTAAGGTCTTTGGCTGTATTATTAATTAATAATTTTTCTTCTTTTGTCAGCGTAAACAAATTGAGAAATATAATGTACAATGTAACAAAAATAAAATTATCCCCAACAACAATAAACAATTACTTAAAATATTTTTCTGACCCTTTTTTGTTTTTCTTTATTCCAATATTTTCTTATAAAATAAAAGACCCCCTGCAGTACCCGAAAAAAGTATACTGCATTGACACTGGAATTATAAATAAAGTATCACAAAAATTTTCTCAGGATAAAGGAAAATTATACGAAAATATTGTTGGGGTGGAACTTGTAAAAAGGTTTGGAAAAGAAAATATTTTTTACTGGAAGTCAAAACAGCAAGAGGAAATAGACTTCCTTGTAAAGCAGCAAAAGCCAGAAACATTAATACAGGTCTGCTATGATCTTAAACCAGAGAACAAAAAAAGAGAACTTAAACCATTGCTCAAAGCATCAAAAGAACTGAAATGCAACAAATTGCTCGTAATAACAAGAAATTATAAAAAAACAGAAATGTACAAAAGAAAAAAAATAAATTTTGTGCCATTGTGGGAATGGCTTCTTCAAGATTAAACCTTCCATCAAGAAAACAGATAAAAATATGCGCTTTTTATTATAAAACGTAAAATTTCTCTTCAAAAGCGGCTTTGGGACATAATTTTAGTGTGTTTTTAGGTTAGGATAACGATGTAGGCTCTTTTTCCAATATATTTTTTGGGAACGTCTGCTTTTGCTGATGTTCCGAATGGCGTTATGGTTCTTTCTAGTAT
>JBFMAK010000005.1 GCA_040755695.1 Candidatus Diapherotrites archaeon
AATATTACTGGGGATGGAAACCGCAGCCCGCCGGACTTGACTGGTCAGGCCGAACATTTCTTCCTTGGGGAAATCCGAGGTAAGCCGATAAATTTCGGTCACTAATGCAACGGCTTTCTTCCAGGCCGTCAAATCCCGATATGACCGTATTGCGACGCTCATATTTTTTCCTTTCCCTAATCCCTAATCCCTAATCCCTAATCCCTAAAAATAAAGGGGGCATAGGGCTCGCCGGTGAGCAAAGTCTGGCGCAGGCGCTGGGCCTGGCGCCGGAAGAGGCCGCGAAAATCCAGGTCCTTCTCATCGGCCGCGGCCGCCTGGGGCCGGGTGATAAAGCGTTCATACTCCTGAAAATACCGCTTGCGGGGTTCATCCAGCAGATAAACGCCCCCGGAAGTATGGGAGTAAAAATCAGGCTCTTGCAAGATGCGATTGTTAACCAGATTCAGGGTGAGGCGGTCCACCAGGGGAGCCCGG
This sequence comes from Candidatus Diapherotrites archaeon, assembly GCA_040755695.1. Classification (NCBI taxonomy): domain Archaea; kingdom Nanobdellati; phylum Candidatus Iainarchaeota; class Candidatus Iainarchaeia; order Candidatus Iainarchaeales; family Candidatus Iainarchaeaceae; genus Candidatus Iainarchaeum; species Candidatus Iainarchaeum sp. Next base: position 478 of record JBFMAK010000005.1, read on the forward strand.
AACTCTTCCAGGAGGTCCGAGGCCAGGGTGGCGTGGCCGAAACGGGGCTGATGGAAAAACCCCAGGTAGGGGTCGAAGCCCAGGCCGTCCAGGAGGGAGGAAATTTCGTTGTAGACCATGGTATAGCCCAGGGAAAGGAGGGCGTTCACCGGGTCCGGCGCGGGATGGCGGGCCCGGCCGGTAAAGCCGAAGGAGTGGCGCACCATCTTGGCGAATCCGGCAAAGTAGGCCCGGGCCCCACTGCCCTCCAGCCCCAGAAGCCGGGCCGGGTCCGGGGCCTGGGCGGCCTGGTCCCGGGCCGCGGCCACCTGGGCCGTCTCCTGGGCCAAGTCGGTTTCGGGGTGATTGTGGGCGAACTCCCGGAGATATTCCAGGGAGTTGCCCAGTTTGGCGGCCACGAAGGTTCGGGCCAGGCCGAGGGCGAAAGCAGCATCCGCGGCCCGGCCATACTGGGCCTGACGCAGTTCGATATTTTTGGGAAAGGGGGAAGTGAGCTGGCCCAGGAGGCGTCCCCGGCGGGTAAAGAGGGCCAGTTCCACGTTATGGCCCAGGCAGAGTTGCAGGGCCGGGGTAGTAAGGTGGACGTGGCCGAAGACCAGGACGCCCTGGAGCTTGCTCACGGGGACGTCCAGAAGTACGGCGTCGTCTTTGGACACCACCAGGCGCTCGCCGGTTTTGGCGAGGACGGAGCCTTGTTCGGTGAGGTAGAGGTAAGCCATGGTTCCTCCGGGGGACGGGAGACCGGGGACGGGGGACCGGAAAGGATCGGAGACCGGGGACCGAAGACCGGGAATAGGGCCGGCAGACCGGGGACCTAAGACCGGGAATAGGGCCGGCAGAGCGGAGAGTTCGCTTTTCCCCCGTCCCCTGTTCCCCGTCTCCCGTCAAGACTTGAGGGCTTTTCTGAAAGCCTGTAATTTGACAAAGAGCCGATGGCCCAATTCCTTGAGAGTCTGCAACTGGTGATCCTGGATATACTTTCTTCTAATCATGATGTCTAATCAAGCTATGGTCTCCAGGTAAGATATGGAAGCCATGGAGAGAAAACGTTTTTGCTCGACATCACTCAGGCCCGTCGATCCTTCGGCAATATTCAAGACAATGGAAGCGGCGGATCGTTCCAACTGATTTTTGAGATTGAATCTTTCGCTATCAGGCAGCGATGAAGCCAACCCATAGAGCTGGTCTAAATAATCCAGGGACAATTTATAAACCGCTAATTCCTGAAACTTATAACCCAAGGTCAGTCCCCTTCTCAGCGTCCCGTCTCCGGTCCCCTATCCCCCGTCCCCTCCGGTCTCCCGTCTTCGGTCTCCGGTCCTCCGCCGTTCCAGATAGCCTTTCAGGTCGAAAGGAGGCGGGTAATAAAGCACTCGTCGTTCCCGGGAAGGCCGGTCAAAGGGAACAAAGATGGAGTCTTTCAGAAAAATAAGTCCGAGGAACTTAAAACCCTGGTCGAAATCGGTGATTGCAGTGTCTTCGGCGTCCAGGGCCAGGTGCAGGCGGGCCAGGACTTCTTCTGTGGCTTCCAGCGCGGCTTCCGCCTGGGGCCGGGTTTTCGCCAGGAGGACAAAATCATCGGCATAGCGCACCAGGCGGTAGCCCTGAGCGGTCAGGGATTCATCCAATTCATCCAGAAAAAGGTTGGCCAGGATGGGAGAGACCACGGCGCCTTGGGGGATGCCTTTGTCCATGACAAAAACCTTTTCGCCGTCATAGACCTCCGCCTTCACCCAAACCCGGATCAGGTTGCAAACGCCGATATCAGGTATCAAGCGGGTGACTTTGCCTAGTAGCAGGTTGTGGTCCACGTTGTCGAAAAAGGCGTCCAGGTCGGCATTGACCAGGTAGCGGTAGCCCTGGTCCCGGAGTTCCTTAAGCCGGAGGGCGGCGGCCTTGACGGAGCGGCCCCGGCGATAAGCGAAGCTGACATCCTCGAATTGGGCCTCAAAGAGGGGCTCGATGATGTTGAGGACCGCGGCCTGGGCCACCCGATCCCGAACCGCGGGCACCGCCAAGGCCCGGGGAGAGCCGTCGGCCTTGGCCACCAACAGTCGCAGTAAGGGGAGAGGAAAATATCGCCCGGAGCAAAGTTCTTCTCCCAATACCGCCAGGTTGACCTCCAGGTTGTGCCGCAAATCCCCGATGGTCACCCCGTCCAACCCGGCCATGCCTTGGGAGGCTTCCACCCGGAGAAAGGCGGCGTGGAGGTTGGGGGGGTGAGTGACTTGAGTAATCATGGGCTGACCCTACTAAAAGGGATTGTGGTCGAAGATGACCAAGTCACCGGTGACCGGGGAGCGGTAGATTAATTTGCGGGCCTTGCCGTGGAGGGCATGGGCCACGGCGAGATATAACCACACGGGGGCGCGGCCGGTGAGGACGACCTCTGTACCTTCGCCGGCCAAATCCAGGGCCTTTTGCAGGTAGGCGGGGAGGTCGGCGAGTTTGGCGGTATGAGAATAAAAGCTTTCCAGATCAATTAAGCCCATATCTTTCCGAAGCCCCCGGTGTCAGTAATCCCATAAAATAAATCGTAACTTATGGCACGCATGGGAGGGTTGGTTTGGATATATTGGGCCTTGATTTTGCTGTTGAATGTCATGGCTACGGCCACTGCGCTGCTTGGTTTCTGGCCACCGGTGAAGTCGAGCATGATTTCATTCTCAGGAACCTGCTGCTCATCAAACTTTTTTAACAAATACCATAAAGCTTCGGAGAGCTCATCAAAGTGCTCGAAATCCCAACCATGCCGACTATCGGGGGAGGATGAAAAAAGACTCTGAAAAAGTTCCGGCTTGCCTTTTTGTTTCAAAAGAACATTAAAGGAAAAATCACTCTCATGGGCGTAAGGGCAAAAACATTCCAAAAATTTGTCTCTAAAAAGGATTGACTGCTGGGAGAATAACAGGGTCACAGTCTTTAGCTTTGATTCCTGGGCCAGATAAGGAGATTTCCCCAAATGATGCATCAATGCTCGAAAAGGCATTTCCCAGGTCCAGCGTGGTCCTACTTTCTTATGATCTTCAATGGCTTTTAAGTCCTTTTCAATCTTTCCTGACAAAACCAAGCCAGGAGGGATACCGGAGGGTTGCTCATAATCTTTCGGTTCGGAAATGAATAGCACCAAATGTTCTCTTAATTCCGCGGGGTCTTCTTTATAGAGCTTGCGAGTGTGCAGTCTCGTCCTTTCTTTCACCTTTTTATAAAGAATGCAGGCAGAAATGAGGAACAAAAATAATGCGAGAATGCCGGTTAAGGAAATTGAGCCCCATTTTCCTTCGAAAATCAGGGTTATTAAGGCTTGTAAAGTCTCCCAAAGGGAGTTGGCGGCGCAATTTCCGGTAAGAATCACCAATCCGCCGATGACCCAAGGAGAATAATCCCACCACCATTGACGCCGCCGATTGGAGGAGACTTTCATATTACTTAACCTTTTTGTCAATTACCCTCAAAAGATCAGGGGGAAATCATTGATTTTTATAATCGAGAGAATATCGCCCCAGGCCAAAGGTAGTTTCCTGTCCTACATTTACCTGGGCTCCCAGTCTCAGAAAGGGTAGCAAGGGGTCCAGGGGGCCTTGCAGGCTGACCCGACCCACCAGTCCCCCGAATTTCATGGTGGCATCCTGGCGGCAGGAGTAGCGCTCCCAGTCATGCCAGCGCAGGTCATGTCGTACTTCCTGGATTTGGGAAGCCTTAGAGGAGAGCGGCGCGAAATCGGGAAGCTGGGGGTTCTTTTCATAAAAGGCAGCCAAGAGGGAGAGGCGCTGAGTCAGGCGCTCCCAGAATAAGGGAAAGGCGAAGCGGGTCATCAGGTCGCCTTTCTCTTTGAGGCGCAAGGGGGTAAGGAATTCCAGAGTAAGTCTATTAACCTGGTCATCTTTAGGCTTGGTCTGGGGGCCGGATTCCGGTTCAAAGGCGGTAAGACTAAGGGAGCGGGAGTGATAAATAATAGTTGACTGGTCTTGGGAGAGAAGCTCAACGCTTAGCAGTTCAAAGCGCCCCCGATCCCGGCCCAAGCCATGGCGGCCGGTTTCGGAAAAGATGACAATGAAATAGGGAATGGCATCAATGGCCCGGCCCACCAACACCAACTCGAAGGATAGCACCTCTCCGGGATTAAAGGTCGATTCGGCGGTTAAAGGGGGGTTGAGGACATAAGGGCGGGGGGCTTGGTGGAACTTGCCGGCATCGGGATATTGGGGAGGCGGGGAGGGTTCAAAAATTGCGGTATACAGGCATTTTTCCCTATGGCGACAGTTAGAGCACTTATCTTTGGGGACAAGGCAAACCAAGCGACGGAAGGCATTGCCGAAGGCCCCCCGGAAGACCGCGCCTTTATAAGGAGGCAGGGTCATGTGGCTGGTCACACGAAGATTGAATCTAAACCTGGCAAATGATAAAAAAGGGGGCGATCCCTCCCGAGGCATGTCTTCCTCCGGCCAAAGAAGAGATACTGATTGGAAAAACTTCACAGAATATAGTCAACTTAGACCTATCACCTATGTATATCAAGATAATTTTTACTTGTTGTTCGTGGTTCATTCGGACGTCCCTGAAGACCGTCACCCCGCCAACTAAGAAGCGGATAGGGTGTCTAAAATAGCCCCGTGTCCTGGCGCTCCGCAGTTTTTTGAGCCTAAAAAACTTGGCACGAAATGCACCAACTAAACGCCAAAATGCGCCACTTAAAACCACTTGCCAAAACCCTCTCTAATCACAGAGCAGGCAAAAATTACAGAAATGATCCGTACCGTACCCTTCCCATTAAATTCCATAGTGCAGTTGGGTTAACTCCCTTTTTCCTTTAAACTGAAGCCATGCCCATCGGTTCCCAAGACAGTCTGAAAACCTTCCATTTCCGGGAAGTTCATCCACGCGTTTTCATCGGGACGGCCAGTGACCGTTACGCCGGCTGGATTGGGCAAATATACTCCCAGGACCGCTATGCCGGAAGGATCACCCAAAGGATGAAGATTGTCGGGGGAAATACCTTTATCGAAGAAGTGCTCCCAGTCGATAGCGTAGAAGAATACTTCGCCCATTTCCAGGTCTTGGAAATTGACTTCACTTTCTACCGGCCGCTTTTGGATCTAGACGGGAAACCCACCCAGAACTACAAGGTTCTGAAGGCATACAGCGGTCATTTAAAAAAGGGAGATCGGATCATCCTCAAGGTGCCACAAATCACCATGGCCCAGAAAATACGAAAGGGGGAGCCTCTTAAGGGAAAGCCTCTTCATAGTCAACAACACCAATGGGAATGATAAGGAGAGAAAGTTTTTTGACGCCTTTAATCAACTTTTCCTTTTGACATTCTGTAAAAAATATTTCATATTTCATCCTCTTATGGATTTTTTTTTATCCGCGTACTTCTTCAAACGCTGCACACTCTAAAATGTAACGGGAGGTATTGTAGATGAGTAATAGTTATTCTATAAAAGAGTTTTCTTCTTCGGACCTGATAAAATATTTAGAAATTGAACTATATCATTCGTTGGAGAAATATAATATCAAAGAACATATTGACAACTATTTAGAAGATAGAGTACTTAGTGATGGGGAACCAACAACACATATTCGGGAATTTTATGAAATAATTAATGATTTTTATGATCTTCTTCTAAAGTTGCGCTATTCTACCTCAATTCCAGAGGAAATTACGCCAAGAGAATATAGTGATGACCAGTATGACGATTTTGTTATAACGAAATATGATGAATATATCAAACGCCTGGACGAATTAACAGTAAGTATTTTTAGCGATAATTTTTATTTAAAAGATATAATACCAGTAAATGGAACAGCAGATACTTTGGAGGCTTGTCTTATTTATAATATTTATGACATTATACAGTCTAATCTCAGGATTGCTTTAAAAGCTTATCGGAAACCCCCAAATAAGAGAACCACAGATGACAATCTCACGACAAATTATGATAAACTCGATAAGGGAGTGCCTAAATTAATTGTTGAGCGTTTCATAATAGGGAAAGAAAATGAAAATAAGATTGCGACACAAAGTGAAAAATGTAACTATAATTGTGGTCTTAGAATTCTGTTAAATAAACAAAGAAGATATGCCGGTAATGATCGGGCTTCCTATTGGAAATTGTTTATTTCTGATATTAGAGGCGAGGTGATTTTTACTGAAATTCATCATAAGGCTGAGGCGTTTCTGATTCAAAAAAGTTCTGAGTCGTATTCTTGGATGGTAGAATTTTTGCTCCTCATTTTGGCCAAATATCATATTATTATCCATAGACTGGGGACCAATGAATTTAGAAATCTTCAGCAGCATGTGGAGAAGGCCGAAAAAGGCGATAAACTCATTCTTAGAGCTCAAAAAGTCTTCACTTTTATTCGCCTAATTGCCAAATATTTTCCTAATATTTTCGATCGAAATAATTTAAGGCAATCACAGGAAATTTCCAAGATCATCGAAATTATCAGTTATATTCGGCGAGGTTTTGCCTTCGAAATGCTAGGGAAGCCGGAAAATGCCTTCAATGACTATTCGAGTGCTGAGAAACAAACCACCGGGCTGCAAGCAACCCAACCTGGAGGAGCAGTAGCCTGGTACCAGAAATTGACCGTTCCCTATATATATTCGCTGAAAGGCGAACTTTATCGGAAGAATTTCGCCTTTTACAATGCCCATCAATATTTCTGTAATTCAATGAGTAAATTTAAGGAAGTTTCATCATTAAAAGATGAAGAAGACGTTAAAGAAGGTAAAGAAACCAAAGAAAAAAAGGAACTCAAAGAGCTCCTTGATTCTTGTATAAAGATAGGACGCATTCAAATTGCCAAGGGAAAGACCTTCCTGGAATTGGGGGAATTTAGGAAGGCATTAAAATGGTATATCAAGGCTCTTCAGCATTTATTAAGGACGATTACTGGCAATTATGAAGCCATAGATTTCTCAGAAGAAGTAAAACATTTTGACGATACCAGACTTGATCCTAAAATTAACAAGAAAAAGATGTATGATATACTATCAAAATTTACTGAAAACGTCAATAGTATAATTAAATATGAAAATCTTGAACAATGTAACGATTATGCCGCATTAATTTCAGAACTGTTTAACCTTATAGGGTTTATTATATATATTTTTAATTTGCCCGATTTCGTATTATTAGAGAATATAGATGCAGAGCCAGACTGTACCCAATCTCTGGAAGAGTTGGAAGTCGACAAAAAGATTCTTTGCAGGAACCTCCTCGCTGGCAGATGGTTACTTTTAGCCTTAAAATTTAACCCGCAAAATTACTTGGCCAGATTTAATGAGCTGATTATTGATCTTGAGACTAAATGTGAGAAAACTAGAGCGATATTAGAGGAGGAAAGAGAAGAGTTGGGAATTCCAACTCGCGATAAGGAAGCGAAAATTGATCTAATGACCCCGGGGGAGCCCCGGGATATCATGTACCGCCTCATAGCTAAAGAAGCCCTTGAATTCCTTTGGAAACCAGAGAAGGTGGGGAAAATAGATAAAAAGAAAGAGATAGCAAAGGAACTCATCAATAAGTTATTACTTTATACAGATGATTTTTCTACCAGAAATGCTGAACTTTATAAGTATTTGATGAGACCTGAACGGTTGAAAAAAGAAGATGAGATTAGATTCCATTTCCTGCAACGCTGGAGTTCAATTAATCCCGCAGTTCCAAGGCCCTCAGCGTTTAAAATGAAAGGCGGCGGTTACTTCCTCACATTCAAAGGCAGGGGCATTGCGATAGATCCAGGGATCAATTTTGTTGAAAATCTCTATTCAGAGGGATTCTCGATAGCAGATGTACATTATATTATAGCAACACATGATCATATTGACCATATTGCAGAGATAGACACTATTATGTCTCTTCATTATAAGAGATGTAAAGTTGATGAAACTCAAAAGAGAACCTTGTATCTTATCTTAAACCCAAGTGTATCCGTACGATATGAGTTTATGGTAAATCAAAGCCCTAGTTTGTTCAAGAAAATTGAGCTCACCCCTCATGTTAACGAAATGAAAATCTTTGATAATTTCACTATTGAAGCGAAGCAGGTATTTCATCGAGATATCTGTTCGCCAATTTTTGCCAACAGTTTAGGATTAATATTGAAATTTTTTCCTGGTAACAACAAAAAAGAATTTAAAATTGGGATAATCGGCGATACTCGATATCGAGAACAGAGAAACGGCACTTATTTTGGCGCTCCTATCAGCGACCAATTTATGGATTCCGACATTCTAATCGCCCATATAAACGGAACACCTTTCCGAGAGCTGAAGGCATATTGTGGAATAACTTTGGATAATAGAAAATTACGACAATTGTTAGAAGAATTAGATAAAAAAGGGAAACGCTCCCATCCCATGCGGCCTATAATTAATCAACTCAAGTACTCTCTTGGATATAAGATTGAAGACAGTGTTGCATTAATATTCGACCCAATTAAGCGACTGAATAATGAATTACATAAATTAGATGGAGAACATATGTTTTTGCACGGAATTTTGGGAACATACGGAAAATTCATAAGCGAAAAAACAGATAAGGATAGACTTTTTATTGTTGCGGAGACCAGCGAAGAAATGGGCTCCTACAGGCATAAGGTGGCAATGTTACTGAATGAATATTATAAACAAACGAATGATCCAAAATGCTTAACAGGAGATATTGGAATGACAATCAGAGTTAAACCAGGGACAGATAATCGAATAGAGGTCAGATGTAATAGGTGTAATTTAAATAACGATTACACTGATGACGATAAATTTCATAATTTAGAAAATATTACCGAAGTATGTCTGAAGTGGGAGGAGGAAGGTTTGATATACTATTGTCGCAGGCATGATCCGGAAAGTGTGAACCGAAAAGTTATTGATTTTGGCTTTGCTGAGCGAATTGAAAGATACCATCCCTTTAGACATATTGAAATTCGTGTTAGTTAGTTCATTGGACGCTGGGCACATTTTGGGGCCACCGCTAAAGGTTAAATCGAGAGACGCAATAATGGGTGGAGAGAGGTGGGTAGAAGGGTCTTCATGACCCTGACCATTTCCTGTGGTCCGCCTTCTCACCCCCATAGGCATGCGTTATGAAGATTCCTACTTGAAGTCCTATCCCTTTGACAGGTTGGTGGACGGAATGCTGCAGCCGGAAATGGTTTTGGAAACTGTGGAAATTATGGAGAAGGCCATTGAACAAGAGATGGAGATCAACATCATCGCCAATAATCGGGCTGGTGGAAATGCTCCGCTTATAGCAAGACTTATCGCAGAGAAATTTATTGGAAAGCATCGAAAGATCCCCAAGCGACAAAAGACCCTCTGGTAGCAAAACCTAAGAGTGGTAGCTTAGTAAAAAAAACGAAATATAAACATAAACCTTGACAAGATAGAATGAATACTGAAAATTAGCTTAATTGCTGCAACCTATTCCACAAAAAATGAGAGGAAAATTCCCATGGCCAGTGAAGTGTTGAAGTTAACGGCTCAGATTGTAATTTCCCATGCCTCCATGAGCGAACTTACCCCCGAACAATTGATAGGTGAAATTAAAGAGGTTTATAATGCCTTGGCCTCGTTGGAAGGTGGGGAGTTATTGGAGACGCCTGAGTTGGCGGAGGGGAAAAACGTCGAAGAGGTGAAGAAGCCATCGATCCCTCTAAAGGATATCGTCAAGGAAAAATACGTTGTTTGCCTGGAGTGCGGCAAAAAGATGCGGACCCTAAAGGCCCATATCCGCAAGGCCCACAATTTGATGCCGAAAGAATATTTCAAGAGATTCGGCCTGGATCCCAAAAAATATCCTTTGGTCTGCAAGGAATATTCTGAGCAGCGGCGGAAGCTGGCGGTGGAAAAAGGTCTGGGGGCTCAGAGAGGGAAACGGAAGGCCTCCAAGCCCGCGTAATGTGACAAGGAAGTTAATAAGAATTTGCCAGAGAGACGCCATCTGCATAGGTCTGAGTCGTCCCTTTTTTGCGTTATTTAAGTGTAAGGGACCAGTTTGTGGTCCCTTTTTATATAGCTTTTGTAGCCGGGAAGAGATGTTATGGTCCGGATAGTTTGAATTGGAATTGAATTTTCGAGGGGTTGATAGGGTTCCAGTTTTAGCAGCGACCTTCATATACAGGATCCGTAACGTTAACGTTGGGGCAGGAGCGGCGACAGGTTATGCATGTTCTCACGTAACCCCTTGTGGTAACCTTATCAATAATCCCAATTCTCATGGGCTAAAGGCGCCCGGTTCAGCTCTTCCCGATGCAGCCGCCATTGCGGCATAAATTGATCCATCAGTTTCTGAAATCGGTCGTTATGGTGGCGTTCCAGCAGGTGCACTAGTTCATGGACAAGGATATATTCCAGACACTGCACCGGCTTTTTTGCCAGTTCAAGATTCAGCCAGATGCGTCGGGCGTCGATATTGCAGGCCCCCCACTTGGTTTTCATCTTCTTTATTCCCCAATCAGAAACCTGCACGCCCAGTTCCGATTGCCATTTTCCTAACAGAGACGGGATCATCCCTTTTAGCTGCTGGCGGTACCACTTCAGGAGTATCTGTTCTCGTTGCTCGGCGTTAATCTCCGGCCGTACATAGAGATCCAGAAAGGATTTCTTGCGCAAAACCACTTTTCCGGCGGTACGGTTTTCGATAATGCGGAGGCGGTAGCGCCGCCCTAAAAAGTAGTGGCTCTCGCCGTTGACCATCTCCCTTTTGGACTGGCGCCGCTGAGCTTCAAATTTTGCCTGCTGGCGCTTAATCCAAGCCAACTTGCCGATTACCGCTAGCCGCACTGCGTCATCACTTACTGCCAATGGGGCCGCTACCCGCACCCTGCCGTGGGGGGGATAGACCCCCAAGTGCAGATTCTTAATGGCCTTACGAACCACCTCTATGGTGATGTCGTTGACTGTGATCTGGCGCTTCTCAATATTCATGCTGGTTCTTCACCAGTTCCAGAATTTTCTCGGCGAGTGTTTCGTCATCCTGAAGAACGGACTTAATGGCTATCCGCACACGCTTGACCTTAACCGCATTGCTACGCCAATCGTCTTGACGGCTTTTCCGCACTGCTCGGTCCACCTCAAGCGCCAGAGCCTCATCCTTGTTAAGGTTGTCATACAGCGCCCGTTTGGCCGGGGTATTTAGCGTCTGGGGGTACGACTCCCTGGCGGGCTCCTTCACCTTCTTGGTCAACTCCACGATCTTTTCCAAATATTTCTGGTAATCCAGGGCCTCCTGCCTCCGCTGCTCAATCAATGCATCCAGCAACTCGGACATCTTTTCATAATATTTGGGGTTGATCGGCTGCTCATTAATGATCAGCTTGCGGACATTGTTCTCAATGGTTTCTGCTACAGCTTCCTGATTTTTCCGAATGTCCTGGGGCAACCTTTCCACCGCCTCGGCACCGCGCTCCACAATGAGCTCGATTAGCGACATATCGTCAAAAGCGGAGATCTTCTCGCTCTCTTCGGCCCGGATATAGGTGTCGATCAAGTGGCGCATGGCCGGCTCATACATCTTCAAGTCGATGTAGTCGCCGCTGGCCAGTTTTACCTCGGTACGGACCTTCTCGTAGCGGTCCACCTCCGCCTTGATTTGGTCAATCTCGGCTGGGCTGTAGCCAGCCTCCTCCAGATCGTTGGCCAGATTGGCAAAGGCGCGGATAAAGGCGGCGGTGAGCTTATATAATGTTAATCGCTTTGGTTCATTCTCCTTAAGTTGCTCGGCATTGCCGGAATCTTCAGCGCAGAAGTAGTGCAGGTAGGCCGCCGTATCTCTGGGCGGCTCCACCGGCTCGCACAGCGCCTTCACGGCTTCCCGGGCCTCTTCCAGGCGCTCCCGGGCCTTGTCCAGCCGGTCCTTTAGCAGCCCCGTCACATCATCCTTGTCATAGCCGTCCAGGGCGCCGCCGGTGTAATCTTTGATGGAGCTTTCCAGGCACTTGAACAGGTCCTTGTAATCAATGATGTAGCCGTATTCCTTGTCGTCGCCATCCAATCGGTTTACCCGGCAGATTGCCTGGAAGAGGCCATGGTCCCGCATCTGCTTGTCGATATAGAGATAGGTGGCCGACGGCGCGTCAAAGCCGGTGAGCAGCTTGTCCACCACGATCAGGAGCTTCATCTGCCCTGGCTCGTCGATGAACTTTTTCTTCACCTCCTTCTCAAATTCATCCACCCGGTTGACGGCCTTCTCCGGGGCGTCGTTGAACCAGTCGGCCAGCATCTTCTGATAAATTTCATACTGCCGCAGTTTCTCCGTCATCCCTTCGCCCGATTCCTCGCCTTTGAGGTCCGCGGGGTTGGGCCGGTAGCTGGTAACGATGGCGCACTTGCCGGCCAGTTCGGTTTTAGCGAACAGCTCATAAAACTTGCACGCTTGATAGATGCTGCCGGACACCAGCAGGGCGTTGCCGCGTCCGCTTTGCAAACGGTCCCGGGTTTCCATATCCATCAAGATGTCGGCCACAATCTTCTCCAGCCGCGACTGACTGGAGAGCACTTTCCGCATGGTGCCCCAGCGGGCTTTGAGTTGCGCCTTGGCCAGATCGGTCAGGCCTTTGGTCTTGGCCTCAAACCATTGGTCAATCTTTTCCTGGGAAGTGATGCTCTGGTCGATGTCCCGGGCCTCATAGCGCAAATCCACCACTACCTTGTCTTGCACCGCCTCGTCAAATTTGTAGGTATGGATATAGGGGCCGAATACTTCGATACTTTTCTGTTTATCTGCCTTTAAAAGCGGTGTGCCAGTGAAGCCGATGAACATAGCGCTGGGCAGGATGGCCTTCATGGCTTCGTGCAACTCGCCGGATTGGGTGCGGTGGCACTCGTCCACAAACACGTAGAGGTCGCCCTTGGCCCTAAAATTAGGAGGCAGGGCCCTTTTCACCTCCTGGATGTAACCCGCGATGTCGCCCACCTCTTCCCCTGCCTCTATGCGGCCGAACTTGTGGACCAGCGAGCACATCAGCCATTTCTCGTTTTTATTCAGCGTGGCGATCAGGTCGGCGCCGTTCTGGGTCCGGTAGATGCCTTCATCCACCCCCATGAACACCTTTTCGATCTGCTCATCGAGTTCCGTGCGGTCGGTGATGATCAGCACCCGGGCCTCCGGCACGTGCTCCCTGATCCACTTGGCCAGCCAGATCATGATCAGGCTTTTGCCGCTGCCCTGGGTATGCCAGATAATGCCGCCCTGCCGGCGGCGCACGGCCTCCTGCGCGGCCCGCACCCCGAAATACTGGTTGTGGCGGCAGACCTTCTTGGTGCCCGCGTCAAACACGATGAAATCGTGAATCAGCTCCAGCAGCCGTTCTTTATGGAACATCTGCATCAGCTGCCTATCCAGCAGGTTCTCAACCGGGCTGTCTTCCTTCCAGGCCAGGTAATACTTTTCCGGGGTCTGGATGACGCCGTAGCGCAGCCCCTCGGTGTCGTTGCCCGCCATCACCATCTGGATGGTGGAGAAGAAGGGTTCGATGAAGACCTTTTTCTGGTTGTCCAGGTTCTGGCGGATGCCCTCAGCCACCGACACGATGGAACGCTTCAGCTCCAGCACCCCCAGGGCCAGGCCGTTTATATACAGCAACACATCCGGACGCTTGGTGTAGGCCTTGGGGTCCGCGGCCAGGATGGTGACTTCCTCGGCAATTGCAAAGTTGTTGTTGAGCGGTTCTTTCCAGTTGATCAACCAGACGGTCTGGGTGAGTTCGCCCACTTCGGGCTTCACCTTGACGCCATAGCGCAGCAGGCCATACACCGCCTTGTTGCGGTCATAGAGGCTTTTACTCTGGTCCCCTGCCGCTTTGTCTAGGAGGTACAGCGCCCGGTTGATCAGCTCGTCGTCATGGCCCTGCTCTTTCAGGAAGGTCCGCAGCAGGTGCGATTCGATGTTGCTGTTGCCTTCCCGCTCGGTCCAGTCCCCCAGATAATCATAACCCAAGTTGTCCCGGAACAGTTGGACCACCCGGGCCTGGGTCTTTTTTTCGATTTGGCCGACGGTGCTCATACCAGCCTGATCCTCCCGGTGAGCAATTCCTGCATCATGCCCTGCTTCAGGGTTCGGGTCTTATCCCGGCGCTGTTCCAGGGCGGCGATCTCGGCGTCCATGTCGGAGAGGACGGTGGCGATGGCAGCTTGTTCTTGAATGGGCGGAATGGGAATTAAGAGCTTCTTGATATTAGTCTTGCTTATTCCACTAACCTTCGTACCAACTGCGTAGAAATGAAACAGCCTCTTAACGTCACTGGTTTGAAAGCAATATCGCTTATACCCGTTGTCCAATGATGCTGATTTGCTTTTCGCGACAATGGTATGCAGCCCCGAAATAAAAGGAACTCCTTCCGGATTGATTATGACAACGTGTTTACTCGTTCCCTCATCATCCTCAGATGCATCCACGAAAACGATGTCACCATCAGCCAGGAGCGACTTTGACGAAACACGCTTCAGTGGAATATTGAGCTTGGGGATGTCCGAATACTCAGTGCGAACGTCAATGAAGCTCTTAGCTGAGGTATGAATATCGCCGTAATGCAAATAGCAATGCCCCTCAGAGGTCAATTGATCTCGTGAGGCAGATAATCCTCCGCTAATATCAAAGATGTCGCCCAGAACTTTAACCTCCCAATCCGCTGGAATCACCCCAATCTCGGTTTGCTTGTACCCAGGCTTCTGACAAAACCCCGGCAGGCGTTGCTTGCCGGTGAGGAGCTGCTGCATGGCGGCCTGTTTGAGGTCGCGCTTCTTGGCGATGATCTGGTCCAGCCCGCGGATCAGGGCATCCACATCGCTTAGCGCTGCGGCGATAGTGCGTTGTTCGTGAAGGGAGGGGAGTCGGATTGGTATGCCAACCAGATTATTCCGGTTGAGTGTTGGGACTGATGTGGCTGCATCGAATCGCTCAAGCTGAAATTGGCTGAGGAAAATAGAAACAAACCGAGGGTCGTTTCCTTTGAAGTCTTTTACCCAAAGGGTTGTGTCGTGTGGCCAACAAGGTTCTTCAACGAAGAATACTTTCCCAAGAATTCCCTTCCGACCTGTGATTACCGCAGGTGGTTGGAGTTTCGCTTCATTGTGAAAGTAAGACAGTCCAGATGAAGAATAGACCGGAACAGTTCCTGGTTTCCGTGTTGCTTCAGTGATGTCAAATCCTCTTTGAAGACTGCAAAGGTCCGAAATGTCGCAATCACGCCAAGCTTGGCGCTCATCGCTCACGTCGGTCTTCTTAAAGCCCGGCTTCAGTTCCATGCGAAACCCATCTTCTTCAGGTGCTCATCCACGCGGGCGGCGATATTCTGTACTTCCTCGGTGAGCCGGGGCAGCGGAATCGTGTAGCGCTCCGCCAGTTGCCGGATGCGGCCGGTGAGGGCCTGGGAGACCCGGTCCAACTCAGTCTGGACCACGGCGGCCAGAGTGGCCAGCCATTTGTCGTCCACCACCAGGGTCTTGATCTCAGTTTCGGTGAGTTTGGCGTATTGGGCCGCGACCTTGGCCTCCAGCGCCTTTTGGGCGTCCTTCACCTTCTTCTTGGCCATGGCCTCCTTTTCAATCAGATCAAGGTAGGACTTCAGCAGCTTGCGTTCCTCGAGGGCATTGTGGAAGAGGTTGATCTCGGCCAACCGCGCCTTGACGCTGGCCTTGGTCAGGGTGTTCTTGTCGGTCCTGGCCTCTGCCAGCAATCCCTCTTCCCCGCCGTGCTCTTCTTCCAGTTCTTCCAACTGGCGGCTGATATCCTCCCGCTCGGTTTCGAGTTTTTCGATGGCCTGGGCCTCTCCCGAAAAAAAGCGGTCAATGATCAGCTGCTGCGGAATCAAGTCAGTGCTCGGCTTGCCCTCCACCACTGCCGTCCAGCCTTCCTGCACCAGCAGGTAGACATCATCCTGCATGGTCTGGTCCCAGTAGTCCAGCAGATGCTGGTAGACATCGTAGGCCTCCAGCAGGGGGGCCGTCTTGAAGGTCTCCAGCAGACTTTCGGACAGGGTTTCAATCAGCGCCTTGGGCTTGCCGCCGATGGCAATGCCCTTGAGAATCGGGAGGTTTGCCGCCTTCCATTCCTCGAATAAAGCCGTCACCGCTTGATTAAAGGCAGTGAACTCCGCATGGCCAAAAATAGTGGCCTTGATGTCGCTGCCCGCCACCTGGAGTTGGCTGTAACCGGGGCGGTCCCCGGGGGCGAACAGCGTGGTGCGCAGGCTGGGGAATACCTGCCAAAAGCGGTCCAACTCATCAATATCCCGGTCGGGGATACCTCCCCGCAGGTGGGCGTCGATGTCCTGCAAGTCCTCCGGCTCGGTGCTATCGATATAGCGCGGCAGGTTGAGGTTGTAGTCGTTTCCCTCGATTTCGGCCAGAGGCACCAGCCGCGAGTATTTGGGGATGTCCAGCTGTTTGGTGAAGGCGTCCACGATCTTGTGGATGTCCTGGGCCCGCAGGCGGTTTTTGTTGCCATCCTTGCGGAAGCCCTTGGAACCGTCGATCATGAAAACGCCCTTCCGGGAATGGGATTTTTCCTTATCCAGCACGATAATGCAGGCGGGGATGCCGGTGCCGTAAAACAGGTTGGCCGGCAGGCCGATAATGCCCTTAATGTAGCCCCGTCGCAGAAGGTTCTTACGGATTTCAGCTTCGGCCCCGCCCCGGAACAACACCCCATGGGGCAAAATAATGGCCCCCTTGCCCCGGCTTTTCAGGGAAGTGAGCAGGTGGAGCAGGAAGGCATAGTCGCCGTTTTTGGCGGGCGGGATGCCCAAGGCAAAGCGGCCGTACGCGTCATGGGCCGGGTCCAGGCCGTTGCTCCAGGCCTTGTAAGAAAACGGCGGATTGGCCACGGCAAAGTCAAAGGTCTTGAGGCTGCCATTGAATTGTTTGAAATAGGGACTGGAGAGGGTGTTGTCCTTCCAGATTTCCGCGCTGGGGCAGTCGTGCAGGATCATGTTCATTTTGGCCAGGGCCGCGGTGGCGTTGTCCATTTCCTGGCCGTAGAGGGCCAGGTCCAGCCCGGTGCGGGCCTTGGCTTCGGCGTGGGCCTTCAAAAGCAGAGACCCGGAGCCGCAGGTAGGGTCGTAAATGGTCTGGTCGGGGGACGCGGCGCTGCCGGCGCCGATCACCTTGGCTATGATCCAGGAGACTTCCGCCGGGGTGTAGAACTGCCCCTTGCTCTTGCCCGACTCCGTGGCGAAATGACGCATCAAATATTCATAGGCATCGCCCAGCAGGTCGTCGCCCTCGGCCCGGTTGCCCCGAAAGTCCAGGGCCGGATTGTCGAAGATGGCCACCAGGTTGGAGAGGCGGTCCACCATATCCTTGCCCCGGCCCAGCTTGTCCGAGTCGTTAAAATCAGCCTGATCGATCACACCCTTGAGATCATTGGCCTCGGCCAGCCTGCCGATGATTTTGTTGATCTTGTCGCCGATCTCTTTGTCGCCCTTGAGCTTCACCATATCGGCAAAGCCACCCCCGGCCGGCACGTCCAGCAGTGCATCCTTCTGCCCGGCGTACTTGTCAGAGACATATTTGACGAACAGCAGCACCAGCACATAGTCCTTGTACTGGGAGGCATCCATCCCGCCCCGCAGTTCATCACAGCTTTTCCAAAGGGAACCGTAAAGTTCGGATTTCTTGATGGGCATACAGATTATTTCTCAGTGAATATCTTTGGTTCTTTATAGTTTTGGGAGAATAGTCTTTTGCAAGGGCTCGTCACATCAACGAGATAAACTCTTTCGCCTCCGCCCGCCACTGGGTCAATTTCGATGGTCCACCAGGCAGCCATGACACGAGAATATTGAAGCAGCGAGTGAATAGCTCAGGTACTAAGCTGAAGTGCGAATCGCGCACGTTTGCCACATAGGCATGGGCGTCTCGATTTCTGATAGACTTGGCCAGCAGGTTGTACGCTGCGAATAAGAGAGCTTTCTCCATGGCTGTGGCGTTCACAGTCGAGCAAAGGCGGCTTAGTGCTGCGTGGACCTTCTTCTCGGGGTTGTTGTATGTTAGGTCCCCCAGGGTTCCGAAATGAGTCACCATCACCATGCCGTTGCAGTTCGGTGCCTTTAGGAACTTCGGTGCCCAATCCTCGATATCCTCTGTTGGGTAAGCAGGCACCTTACGCTCAGACCGAATCTCTACTCCATTGACGAGGCATGTGCCCTTTGCCAGGAATTCGGCTCCGGCCGAGAAGACGATCCAGCAGAGTAATCTACCAAAGACAGGATCAATGTTTATCCGCCAGGAGGACTCAAACGCCTCTCTTAACACAGGAACAAACCTGTTCTCTTCTGGAATCCACTCGACAAGCCTGGACTGCTCGAGGAGCGCTACCGCCGCCATTAACTGCAGCTTTCCATCGGTCAGGATATCCTTCATGCTTTTCCTTTGATGACCTGCCGTTCATGTCTGCCGCTACGGTTAATCGTGGTGTCCAACAGGGATTAAATAGTCTGTATAAACCGCGATTATGCAGCAACCTTTGCCACCGCAGTCCACAAATGGTTTGGGGGACCTCTCTCTCCGAGTTTAACCTCGAGAGGAATCCATTTTTTGTGGCCAAATCCTTCGTGCGAGACAGGATAGCACACATTTCGCTGAAAGTAATTTTCCAAAAATTCGGGTCTATCACCCCTCCCAGAGTCCAGATATCTCATTGCTCCGGAGCTTAGATACCCCAGGCCAGCACTGATCGGTGGTGGTGAGCCAGAGAAAGGGCTGAGGTGACATGCACATACCACCTCCAGGCATGATAAGAAACCCTGGATGGATCCATCTTTTATCGATTCGATCCTTCCCCCGATATCAAAGCGGGTTATATCTCCGCCTTAACCCGGATCTCCCAGGATTATGAAGCCCTGCCGTTGGCCGCGCCACCTGCCCTCCAGAAAGAGGCCCAGACGCGTGAATGGGAATGGTATGGGTACGCGGATAAGATGGAGATAGGGGCTAGGTATGAATAATCCTGGCCACCTCACCTAAGAGGGGGTGGCATTTCTGGCGGTGAGTGGGGCATTATCGATGGTAAGGCAGATGATTCGTAATCAGCAGCAGTTTTAAGCCTCCTTGGTGCGTGATCATTCGCGTGACTTTCTTATTTGGGAGTCCATTTTCTGCCTACTCACGCCTTTTGCACCGCATCAACCATAGGGGTTTTAGAGGCAGTTAAGAGTGGTCCTACCGCTTTTTATGCAGGAGACCACCATCTTTAGTTTCATGTCCGGGCATCATTGCTCTAGTATTTGAGGCAAAATTTAAATGATAGAGTGCCCGAAAGAATGACTATGATAAGTATACCAACCCCAAATTATCTTGATTTGAACGGCGGATTGAGAGCAGCTACACGCTTTTCAGCGTTGATCTTTATCATCAACTAAAAGGATAAACGTGCCCCTCAATCCAACAGGAGCAAGGAGTGCACCGGGGTTAGGGGGCTGATCAGGCGTATCTTGACGGTGGCCGGGGCGCTGTTGTTCACGTTATCGCTCACAGTCAATTGGGCCGTGTAGAGGCCGCGTACGTCCGCCACAAAGGTGGGAGTGGGGGAGGCCGGGTCACTGAGGACGGCGTTGCTGCCGGCCGGCTTCGCAGTCAGGGTCCATTGGTGGGTGATGGCGCCG
>JBFMAK010000006.1:0-2369 GCA_040755695.1 Candidatus Diapherotrites archaeon
AGCCGCCTCCTGGACCAAGTCGGTGAAGTCGGCCGCATCATCAACGGCCTTTTGACCGCACTTAAGAATAAGGCATCGGGATTATAGGGGAACCCATCTTTTTCCTAACCCCTAACCCCTAACCCCTAACCCCTAACCCCTAACCCCTGATCCCTAACACAACTACTTTTAAAATTTCTGGTAAAACGCCATGTTTTATGCTATCAGCTATGATATCCGGGATGACCGCCGCCGCCTCAAGGTGGCCAAGGTGCTGAAAGACTTCGGCGAACGGGTGCAGCTCTCCGTGTTCGAGGCCCGTCTGGAGGCTTCGGAACTGGTGCGGCTTAAAAAGCGCCTCGATCCTGTCCTGGACCAAGCCCAGGACAGCGTGCGCTTCTATCCCCTGTGCGCCGCCTGCGTACCGGGTATCGAGGTCCTGGGACAGGGACTGGTTACTCAAGAGGCTGATTTTATTATTATTTAACGAACATGGGCGAAAGCGGCAAAAACCGGGGAGGTTACCCTCCAGACTTAACTACTTGAAAAAATGGCCTCTTTCTTAAAAGAGGCTGAAAGGGAAGAGGCTTTTTGTGAACCAAGGTGCGATAGATAAAGAGGTTACCCTTTTGGGGGTCCCAAAGCTGCATAGTTACTGGCCGGGAAACAGGCAGGGTTGAAGTTCTAATAAGAGCCTTCGGGCGATTGCGACTTTTATGGCAAAACCATTGTCTAAGGAATTTATTCAGGTACTTGTTGAAGTTCTAATAAGAGCCTTCGGGCGATTGCGACTTTAACAAAATTGTTTTTGGTTAGTATCCGTTGAGGAGCCGTTGAAGTTCTAATAAGAGCCTTCGGGCGATTGCGACCGGTTTTAGTCGATGGTCAAGCTGTCGAGAACCCAGATTACGTTGAAGTTCTAATAAGAGCCTTCGGGCGATTGCGACAAAATAGCCGTCCGGATTGAGGGTATCGCTGAATAAGATCCGCCGTTGAAGTTCTAATAAGAGCCTTCGGGCGATTGCGACCTTTTCCGACATCATCGTCTCCTTCGCCCCGCATACTGTTGAAGTTCTAATAAGAGCCTTCGGGCGATTGCGACATGCGTCCCTCAGTGACGATCTTGATCCGGTAATTGCGCTTGAGTTGAAGTTCTAATAAGAGCCTTCGGGCGATTGCGACATCGGGTTTGGGTGCGCCGTGCTCTATGCATAACCGGAGTTGAAGTTCTAATAAGAGCCTTCGGGCGATTGCGACCCTTCTGTCCGAAAATTTTTTGGCACCTTTCATTCAATTTTGTTGAAGTTCTAATAAGAGCCTTCGGGCGATTGCGACGATTGAAGTAAGCCCCATAAGCATACAGGCTTTCCCCATCGGTTGAAGTTCTAATAAGAGCCTTCGGGCGATTGCGACCCAGCCACCATATACCGCCTTGCTGGCCCGTCTTCCGTTGAAGTTCTAATAAGAGCCTTCGGGCGATTGCGACCGGGAGGGCGTCAGGCCCGCGGATGGGTAGCCGCTCCAGCGGGTTGAAGTTCTAATAAGAGCCTTCGGGCGATTGCGACGGAAAATGTTGGCCAGCCGGGAGGGCGTCAGGCCCGCGGATGTTGAAGTTCTAATAAGAGCCTTCGGGCGATTGCGACATTGTGGGGTATTGTCCTTCTGGTGCTTCCGTACTTGTTGAAGTTCTAATAAGAGCCTTCGGGCGATTGCGACGGACACTGCGGTCTTGGTCATTGGGTCTTTTGGTAACAAATTAGTTGAAGTTCTAATAAGAGCCTTCGGGCGATTGCGACTAGGAGCAGTCTACGTCAATGCCGATCAGTTTATACGGCGTTGAAGTTCTAATAAGAGCCTTCGGGCGATTGCGACTTTTCTCGGATCCACTGCCCGTAAGCGACCATACTCCAGTCATAGTTGAAGTTCTAATAAGAGCCTTCGGGCGATTGCGACCGCCGGCCCGTCTTCCGTGAGGGAAACAACCGTGGGCAGATTGAGTTGAAGTTCTAATAAGAGCCTTCGGGCGATTGCGACTACGTCACGAAGTGTGGTTTGCAACAATTTCTCTCTCCGTTGAAGTTCTAATAAGAGCCTTCGGGCGATTGCGACACAATCACTACCTCCCAATCCCTTCGATTTCCATACCAATGAGTTGAAGTTCTAATAAGAGCCTTCGGGCGATTGCGACTTCTGGGCGCGGTCTTCCCTGATTTGCTTGTTGTTCCGTTGAAGTTCTAATAAGAGCCTTCGGGCGATTGCGACCTCTGGGCGCGGTCTTCCCTGATTTGCTTGTTGTTCCGTTGAAGTTCTAATAAGAGCCTTCGGGCGATTGCGACCTTCTTGAGGTCTTTGAGTTTGCTAGTTTTCGCTGTTATCGTTGAAGTTCTAAT
>JBFMAK010000006.1:2469-9314 GCA_040755695.1 Candidatus Diapherotrites archaeon
TCTGGGCGCGGTCTTCCCTGATTTGCTTGTTGTTCCGTTGAAGTTCTAATAAGAGCCTTCGGGCGATTGCGACCTTCTTGAGGTCTTTGAGTTTGCTAGTTTTCGCTGTTATCGTTGAAGTTCTAATAAGAGCCTTCGGGCGATTGCGACGGTTTCCGTGAATGCTTTTGTCGGAAGTTATGTTAACGGTTGAAGTTCTAATAAGAGCCTTCGGGCGATTGCGACGCCAGGGTATAGACCAGGTTGCAGATCTGGGCTGACAGTTGAAGTTCTAATAAGAGCCTTCGGGCGATTGCGACTGTCTTCGTATTGAGGTTCCAATTATACTCCTGGTTCTCGCGTTGAAGTTCTAATAAGAGCCTTCGGGCGATTGCGACAAAGAATTTTTTCAAGGGGTGGGGGGTAGCTCCGTTATGTTGTTGAAGTTCTAATAAGAGCCTTCGGGCGATTGCGACTTCCCGAGCATCTGGCTGATGCCCTCTTTGCGTTTTTCGTTGAAGTTCTAATAAGAGCCTTCGGGCGATTGCGACTGATTTGTTTGGGATCATTTTCAATAGGGAATTAAAATCTTGTTGAAGTTCTAATAAGAGCCTGCGGGCGATTGCGACTCATTACGGCCCCAAGTTGTGCATTTGACAAACGCATAAAGTTTAAGTTCTAATAAGAGCCTGCGGGCGATTACCACAAGTCTTCACGGCTAGGCAACGCCACTTACTGCCAGCCCAAGGCATGACACTAGCAAAACTGTCAGTTTTGAACTGAAGCCGGCCCTCAAGGAACCTCGATTCAGCGCCGGTCCTCACTATTTGCGAGGGTAAGCATGGCTTATCTGGCACTGGTGGATATTCCAGGCATTAAAGAATACGTCTTCGGCACCGACCGGCTGGTGCAAATCCGAGGGGCCTCCGCGTTCCTGGACCGCTGGAACCGATTTAATATGCGTCAATTTCTGGAGGAGTCCCCTGGAGTGGACCAGGTGGAGGCGGTATTTGCCGGGGGTGGCGCCGGTGAGTTCATTCTCCAGGCAAGGGAGGGGGAGGCAACAGCAGCCCTAAATAACCTTGCGGACAGACTTCGGATAGACTCCCAGGGAGGCCTGAGCCTGGTGTTTGGGTTGGCCCCATATCAGGAGGGGGGTTATAAAAGCGCCCGGGATCAGGCTTTTCAGGAACTGCGAGCCAGAAAGGAAAACCCCCGATTATGGGGAGAACCTTTGATCCATACGGGATACATCCGGGAATGCGACACCTGCTCTGGGATGGCCGCAGTCATCCAGGAATATGGAGGGGAGTCCTGGCTGCTGTGTGACACTTGCAAGGAAAAGCTGGCCTGGGGACGTGACCGGGGCCATTTTCTGGAATACGGCAGGTTCCAGGGATGGGACGATGACCAGACCAGGACTTGGCGTCCCCGGGACTTTGAAGAGATAGGTCTGCGTTCTCGCACAGGCCATACAGCTTTGGTTTATGCCGACGGCAACACCATGGGACGCATCATTAAGGAGATTAAGGAAAAGGAGCACTTCCATTTATTCTCCCAAACGGTGGAAGCCTGCCTGAAAAAAGCTTGCCACGAGGCCCTGAAAAAGCACTGTGAGCCTCGACCGTATTCCTCTGGAGGAGAGGAGCCAGAATCCAAAGTCCCCGCAGACATCTTGCTGCTGGGAGGTGATGATCTGGTGGTGTATCTGGCTGCAGAAACGGCACTGCCATTCGCATTGGACGCGGCCAAATGGTTCATGGATTTGACGCAGGTAGAACTAGCCAAAGACCAATTTTTTAAGGATCTCCTACAGGGAGGGGGCTTAACCTTTTCCCTGGGGATCGCCATCGGCAAGAGCCATACCCCCGTCGTCCTCATGCTGGAACAGGCCCAAGAGCTCCTGAGGTCTGCCAAAGAGAAAGGAGCCACCGATTCAAAAGGGGGGCCTTACTATTCGCCAGCTTATATGGACTACCACTTTACGTCTTATTTCAATCAAGTGAGGGTTAAAGATTGCCGGGACACCCATCTATTGAGGTTGGAGGCCAAACCTCTGAGACTTACTGCCAAACCCTACAGCCTGGAGGATGCCCAGGCTATTTGGGACCAGGCTCGAAAGCTGGCAGAGGCCGATTTTCCACGGAGCCGCTTGTATGCCTTAGGTACTGCGCCAACTAAGGGCAAGATAAACGCGACCCTGGAGTGCCTAACCATCTGGGGGCGGACGAAGGCCAAGGAACATCGGCAATTGGTGGGAGAAGCCTTAAACTTATGCGGAGACCCTATCATGTTTCCCTGGAGAGAGGACCACTTGGGGTTCAACACCGGTCTCCTGGACTTGATGGAAATGGTGGAATTGGTGGTGCTATCACCCCCCACAGGAGAGGGTTAAGATGCCCACTCTGGAATTGAGACTGGAAATCGAATTTCTTTCTAAATGGCACTCCGGTTCCGGAGAGGGCGGACTGAGCGCGAATCGCCTAATCCGGCGGGATGCTCGGGGCTGGCCTTTTATTCCGGCCAGCACCCTGAAAGGGGTGATCAGGGAACAGTGTGAAAAACTATGTCGAACTTTGGCGGAGAAATATTGGCTTCCTTTGGACCCTCATGAACGTGATCTCAGGCGTCCCGGAGCCTTTGCGCCACTCTCCCAGGCCCCTTCGCCTGTAGAAACAATTTTCGGCACTAACTACGAAGAGGGAGGCCTATTCTTTCGGGATGCTTATCTAATTGCTGAACCCTACCAGGACCACTTTTATCAAACCCGCACCCGTCTTCATCGCTTATTGGGGACAGCTAAGGAACAACACCTTTTCACCACGGAATATGCTCTGCCCCAAACATTCACCACCACTATCACCGGTTATCATCGCCATCGGACGCTGGCGGCTTTTCAAGAAGGTGACCTTCCCTATGCTTATTGTCTGCTGGTAGCCGGCATTCTTAGTGTGGAGTTTCTGGGAAGCGATAAGAGCTCTGGTAGTGGCGGGGTACGCCTTCATATTCCAACTTTAAATTATAAAGGCCAAACTAGAGAGGTAGAGGAGGTCTTTGAATACCTGGACCGGGATTACATTGCTGATAGCTTTCCCAAACTGTCTGAATAAGGAGACGACAGGGCTGATATGAAGCATTATCGCCTCACCGCCAGGCTGGAATCTCCTCTGGCTATTCAAAAAGCCCGGCAATCCCACGCATCGGCAGGTCTGGATTATCTCCCTGGTTCTAGCCTGAGGGGAGCCTTGGCCGCCCAATTACTGCGTAGAGGCGGTCGACCCGAGGATGCCGTATTTAGAGCCCTGTTCATAGAAGACCAGGTTTGCTTCCCGAACCTTTTACCCACAGATGATCCCCGGGTTACCTCCCAAGTGCTGCCCTTGACCGTCCTCACCTGTAAGAGAAGACAAGGATTTCGCACTCAGAAGGGAGACGGTGTAGAGGATTCATTAGCGTTGAGCGCTGGGAATCGTTTACTAGCAAATTGGAACAATCCAAAAGCCTGGGATTGTAAGGTTTGCGGTCAGGAACGTATTCCGTTTTATGGCTTCTGGAATGGGAACGTGGACGCCCCGTGGAAGTATGAAGTCTCCATGACTTTTCAGCGACATACCGGAATTGATCGGGTTACCGGGACAGTGGCACTGGAGATATTCTACACTACCCAAGCGGTGGCTAACTTCCGGAAAAATATAACAACTGGAGAATTTCATCCTCAGCATCTATCTGGTGGAATGTGGCTGCGTGACGAGCACGCCGGTTTTCTTCGAACTCTATGCCAGGGAGATTCCTTGTTTGTGGGTGCCGATCGTACCCGGGGGCTGGGAGAGATTACTCTGGAACTGGAGGAGGCCTCTGCCCCCGAACTCGACCAGAACGCTTGGGGTGAATGGGACCAGGGCTTTAAAGATAAGTTTCATCGGGTTACAAGTCAAAACCTACCTGAAGGTCGTTATTTTAGCATCACCCTGGCTTCACCTGCCATTTTAGTGGATGAATTTCTTCGGCCCACTGCCAGGCTACCCTTAACATTTCCCGGGTTGGACCCGGAGCCTCTGGTGCAGGTGGCCAAAAGCCATTTGGTGCGCGGTTGGCAGTCTAGTTGGGGGCTGCCCAAACCCGATGACCTGGCCCTCAGTGCCGGAAGTGTTTTTCTATGGCGCTACCATGGTGATGACTTTCATGCCATGACAGCAGAGTTGCAACGGATTACCCAGGAAGGCATCGGACTGCGGCGGGAAGAGGGCTTCGGCCGCCTAACGGTATGTGAGTTGCTGAATGTGCGGGAGGTGATATGATGCCGCTCCCTTTGGAAAAAATGAAGGCGATAGATGTTTTTTTGGAAAGTATTTACCCTACATCTCAGTCTGTGGGAGAAGGTTTGGCCAAGTTGGTAAAAAAATCTCAGATACGCAACCTGGAAACTCTGGTGGCTTCCACCACACGGTTCTCCGAGATCATCAATTTCGTCAAAAACCAGGCAGGAAAGGAATCCGGCCATGAAAAGAAATGGCGTAAGGTGGCGCCGATAATACTTGGACAGCTTGACGAGCTAGAGGCGAAGGCCCATGCTCTGGGTCAAGGAGACAACACCATTATCATGGACATAAAACTCCGGTTGGCAAGGGGGTGGACCAAACAGGTGGTCGCTCACTACCTATACAAGAAGCAGGAAGACGGCGGAGACGAGTAGTAATGGACTTTGCAGAATATCTGCAGTCAGGAGGCTTTCTCCGGTTCGTAGATGAAACCTTACGCCAAAACGCCTGGGAACTGGTAGACCATTGCTTCCAAGTCCACCCAAAGCCCGTGGCAAAAGCCCAACTGTATGCAATACCTGCCATGCTTCAAGCGAATGGGGTAGTGGGACTTGAGGAGTTGGCAAAAAAACAGATAGTGAAAGAAACCAATAAAGTTAATCAGGAATTTTGGTATCTGGTGAGGGCCATCATAGACTCCACCGCAGAAGTTGACCTTGAGGACATTTTTTCCCTGCGCAGCCTAGTTTTCAGGGAATTGATGGATCAAGGAATGCTGTTGGACCCGGGGAGCCGTGCAAATAGAAAAATGAACCGGGAACGAGTCGATAAAGCTTTAGGCGATTCAGTGAATCCGTACTTTGAACATTTTGTCTGCCATTATTTATATCGGCGTCTGGAGCGGGAGTAAAACTATGGACCACAAGATATTGCGGCGGAAAGTGAGGATTAAGGGAACGCTCGCTTTTGATAACGCCTTCCATATCGGCTCTGGACGAGAAGGCGAACTGGGAACGTCAATGGGAGTCCTTCGGGACTTGGATGGTTGCCCAATACTGCCTGGATCATCCCTCAAAGGGAGTTTCCGGTCCGGGTGCGAGCGCCTGGCCCCTTACCTGAACCTCAAAACCTGTCTGCTGGACCGTTCATTATCAGGCGAAGACTGCGTGGGAGATGAAAGTTATCGCCGGAGGGTATTCCAAGCGTTCAAAGATCTTAAGGAAGAGGCTGACAAAGTGGCATGGCTGACTGACCATACCTGCGACATCTGTCGTCTTTTCGGCTCCCCCCTCCAGTCTTCCCGCATCTTTTTCAGCGATGGCCAGTTGATTGAGTGGGCCGGTACCACACAGATGCGTGACGGTGTCTGCATTGATCGGGATACAGAAACTGCTCGCCCTAAGCTTAAGTATGATTTTGAAGTGGTTCCTCCGGGAGCCCGGTTTGAAATCGTTATTGACCTCGAAAACCCAGAAGACCACGAATTGGCCCTGGTAGGGGCGGTGCTGGCAGAATGGCAATCTGGCATCCGCTTGGGAGGCTTTACTTCAAGGGGACTCGGTGGGGTACGGCTAGATAGTCTTGCTGTATTTGAATTGGACTATGGCAATTTGGAGCAGCTGCGTGGCTATCTGCTCCAGGGCGCCCTGACCGAGGCCCACTCCCTTTTAACCGACTGTCTGACAAACCGGTTGCAGCCCTGAGGAGTTAGCCATGCTCAAAAGGCTCATAAACCAAGCCATAATTCACCTTGAGATCACTCCCCGTGACCCTTTGTTAATCAAAAGCGGCCAGCCCACCCTTAGTGGCGCTAAATTAGCCTTTGTCCGGTCTTACCGCTTCCCGGAGTACCCCAAAGAGGGTTGGGCCTATCTCCCCGGTAGCTCTTTGAAAGGGGTTCTTCGATCTTTTGCGGAAAAGGTTTGCCGTACTTTACGTCCAACTCCGACGCCTGTTTGTTTACCTTACCAGGACCCGGAAGATGATGATCGCAAAACCAATCAGGATTCCTGCGGCCTGATCTTGGAAGATTGTAAAAAAAGGAACGACATCACCTCATTCCCCAGTGCCGATGTGTACAGGATTTCCTGCCCCATCTGTCGACTCTTCGGCTCCCATGGTTTCACCGGTCGTTTGTCCGTCAGCGATGCTTATGCCCAGAAAGAGCCAAAGCTGGAAATCCGGGATGGTGTGGCCATCGATCGCTTTACCGGGGGGACTGTCCCCGGCCATATCTTTACCAGTGAAGTTCTGACCGAAGGAACCTTTTGCGCTACCCTTGAGGTGCGCAACTACGAGCGATGGATGCTGGGGCTCCTATCACTGATTTTAGAAGAGATGGCTGATGAGGATTTCGGGCAGATAACCCTGGGCTCTGGCAAAAGCCGGGGATTGGGGAGATTCTTGGGGATAGTTCATAAGTTCCAGCTGGTTTATTATCTTAAGCCACCGGCACAATTCACCGGTTTGTATGGATTATGTCAGCACTGTCCGGTTAGGAAATTGCATGACAACCGGTAAACATCATTTGAAAAAAATTCTCCCGGAGGCGTTTTTTTCCTTGACAAATTAGCTTGTGAACAAGTGCGGTTTTCGTAATATCCTAAA
>JBFMAK010000007.1 GCA_040755695.1 Candidatus Diapherotrites archaeon
GTAACCGCGATCACCTCCCGGGCGGTGCGGTTGCCCGCGGCGTCGTACGTGTAGTGGATGATGGTGCCGTCTTCGTACTGCACCTGTTCGAGGCGGCTCAGGGTGTCGTAGGTGTATTGGGCGGTGGTGGCCGGCTCAGAGGTGGCTAATAGAAGGCAGATAATAATTGGGCCAATAATTAGTTTGATAAGCTGATAATTCATAATAATTTTCCCACCTCTTACGGGAGAGTTATAAATTGATTAAGAATAATCTTAGATAGTTTGGACCTATAATATGCTTACTCTTAAGCATTCAAAGGTATCTTAGCCAAGCAATCCTTCGCCATTTCTATTTCTTCATCAGCGGCTCGCGGCGCAATAAGAACCTGATTGTAATGTTCTCTAGCCTTTTCATAATCACCTATTGACCAATAATAGTGTCCTAATGTTAAATGGGAATTAGCATAATAATAGTGTCTTTTATCTATTATCATTAATACCTTCTCTAAATAATTAATTATGTTGACATCATCCTGCATTCTATAAGCAATGATGCCAAGATGCCAAAAAATACCAATGTCATATATAGAGTTGCCCTTTAGCAAGGGATCGCTATCCTTACTTTTCAAGGCTTCCTGAAAAGCATTTTTTGCTTCGTCCAATCGATTTTCCTTAAAAAATAATTCCCCCATATCATAATATATCTTCGATGTAGGCACTTTGGCGATCTTGGCCTTTTGCAGGGCTTCCCTAAAGTAATTTAGGGACTTATCGTATTCCTTCTTCTGGCTATATATTGATGCTATGCCTGTTAATATCCATATCTTGTCATCATCATCTGGTGATAGCTTTAAAGCTATATCATATGCAGCTAATGCTTTTCGATAATCTCCGAATTTCATGTAGATATCAGCTATACACGAGTGGATTTTATGATCGCTTTGTTCCTGAGGTAGATTTTCTATGAGTGATTCAAAACACTTCAAAGCATTGATAGCATGGTTTTCAGATAAATTATTATCATATTCATATAGAAACAGATTATAATGATTTAATCCTTTCCAGAGGAGACATTCCGCTGAATCTCCACATGAGTAAAGATATTGTAGAGATTTCTCAAATAATATCTTTGCTTTTTCTATCTCCCCGTAAGCTAAGAAGGCTTCTCCTTCTTCATTATAAACTCGAGCCAATTCAATATCAGAAAGTTGTTTGAGCCTTAATTCGGCATATAAATCTAACAGTTTTTCATATTGTCCACGTTTTAGATAAGTATTTCCTAATTCAAAATAGTCATCAATATTTGCCGTGCCGCTTCTAATTTTTTCATCTAACTGGACATCCTTTTTGCTAATTTTTTCCATTTCATATCTCCTAGATCATCCCTGCAGGATTTGATTTGGGATCATAAAGGTCGTCTGTTGAATCTGGAGGCCAAGGTGGTAAAGGTGGTGGAGGATAAATTGGATCGAAAGGCCCAGATTTCGGCTCATAACGTCGCCAATGTTCAGGAAGAAATTCATCAGGATTTGGTGGCTGACCCTTTGCGTATGGTGGAGCTGGCTTGCATTGGGGTTGGTCAGGTTTCGGGTAAGACCTTGGAATCGGCTGCCTTTGTGAAGGTGAAGGACGCCACAAAGGTCTGAAAGGAAATCTCCAAAGGCCATCGGTATCAATGTAATTTACTGGATCATTCCCAACAAATTCATAAAGATTAATCCCCCCTTCTTCTCCTATCGGGTCCCGCGTTAGCCACCTGCCCAACGCCGGCACATAATAACGATAGCCGTAATAAGACAATCCCGTCTTTTCATCATAAGGTTTGGTGGAAAATTGCATGGGCTGCTGCAGGTAGTTGCTGGGGACCCGGGGTTCGCCGAAGGGGCCGTAGGCGTAAGTGGCGGCCACGTTGGCGTTCTCGTCCAGGAGCCCGGTGACGTTCCCCTTGCCGTCAAAAATATAGGAGTAATGCGATCCGCCCTGATTCAGGTCCAGCAGCCCGCCGATACCCCCCGGCAGGCCCTGCCCCCAGGTGTATTCATTGATGACGTTCTGGTTTTGGTCCCGTTCCTGCACGATCTGAAAGCCGTCGTTCATGTAACGTTTCCCATCGCGCGAATAAATGATGTCTTTCCTTATTTAATAGTTATTTGCTTCTATTTAATATTGCCCCATTTTTATTATTACTTTATTTTTTTAGTATAAAATAAGTTACAAATAAAATACCTGCCATTATTAGGATTACAATATTAACAATATCAATAATATCACTTGATTCTAATCTCTTATAAAACTCAAACGCAGAAATAAAACAAAGAACACCACTAACAATTCCTATTGTTTTAGATGCTGCACGAACCTCTCTTTCATCTAGTAATTGTGGAAAATTACCAATTATCCTATCATATATTCTTACGTTTCCGTAAATTTCTTTGCATATTTCTCCTTCAAAAGTAACTAATATTAACCATCCTACATTAAATATAACAAATCCAATTATGCCAAGAATTATATCATCGACATGATACGATATCATAATTAAAATAATGCCAATAGCTCTGATCAATTCGCCTTTTAAGCCAGTACGCAAATAGATTTTTCCTCCTCTAATAGAGAATAATAAACCAATAACTATTATTATGACCTTTTCCATTTAATCACATCCTCTTCTTAAGGGTTCGCAGGCGATGTGGCATGATATTGCGCATGGTAACCAGCCAAATGGATGTCCGGCAGTTGCAGTATGGCACATGACTTCACAAAAGCAAAGACATGCAAGATATGGATAAGGATTACATTTTTTACGATCTGGTTTTGGACAAGGAAGTCTGTGCGGTGAAGGTGGCTCTGGATTTGATCCTGGTCCTGGGGGGTATCTACATAAGTAGGGGTCATTAAAACCGGGAAATCTTCTTGGTTCTGGAATATCCCAACCTGGACCATCAAATGTTAGTCCCCAGGGATCAATTGAGTTTATCGGGTTGTTCCCCGTGAACCCGTAAAGATTAATTCCCCCAGCTTCCCCCAGCGGGTCCCGGGTCAGCCATCTTCCCAATGCAGGTACATAGAATCGATACCCGTAATAAGACAATCCCGTCTTTTCATCATAAGGTTTGGTGGAAAATTGCATGGGCTGCTGCAGGTAGTTGCTGGGGACCCGGGGTTCGCCGAAGGGGCCGTAGGCGTAAGTGGCGGCCACGTTGGCGTTGTCGTCCAGGAGCGCGGTGACGTTGCCCTTGCCGTCATAAAGATAAGAATAATGCGATCCGCCCTGGCTCAGGTCCAGCAGCCCGCCGATGCCCCCGGGCAGGCCCTGCCCCCAGGTGTATGTCAGCCTTCTTGCCGTCGCCATCTCTCCCAAGACCGGTTCACCTCAATCGCAGAAGGCGGGATGCGTTTCACTTTCCCGCCCTACGCTTGCTATTTTTTCTGCGCATTTTCAGCAAAAATTTTTATTTCTTGATCGATAATATTATCGAGCAGCTGGGAGAACGCTAGTCCGAAGGACATAGTCACAAACCGCGGAAATCCATGATCACCTTTCTCGCCTCCGATCCAAGTCAAGTTCTTATCACTTTTATTTAGGGTCACTCTTATACCCTCTAAAGCCATAATAAGCGCTTGAAAGCTATCTTCGCCATGTGCATATTGTATTTGAGAATTTTCCAGCCCAATTATTTGAAAAGCACAAATGAACTCCGTGTCTTGATACTTTGATGGTTTTCCCAAAAGTACTTTGATTTCTTTATTATCCAAATCATACTCAATAAGTTTTCGTTCGCAGATAATCTCAAACTTCTTCATCATAAATGACCTCCCATTTTTCTACTTTCCAAAATGCCAATAACACCAGCCAATGCAGGCAGTTTCGCTAGCAAACATCAATGCCCAACATCCAGCACGAAGTTGAGGAGTAGGCAGTGACCTACAATAGCATGCTAACCTTTCACCGCCTCTTTTGCATGCCCCTATGCAATTTCTTAAATCTCCAGGTCCTAAGTAGTACAACCCTAGCGGGTCAACGAAATTTACTGGATCATTCCCCACAAACCCATACAAATTAATCTCACCTTCCTCTCCCAACGGGTCCCGCGTCAACCACCTGCCCAATGCCGGTACATAATAGCGATAGCCATAATAGGACAATCCGGTCTTTTCATCATAAGGTTTGGTGGAGAATTGCATGGGCTGCTGCAGGTAGTTGCTGGGGACCCGGGGCTCGCCGAAGGGGCCGTAGGCGTAGGTGGCGGCGATATTAGCGTTTGCGTCCAGGAGGGCGGTGACGTTCCCCTTGCCGTCGTACAGGTATGAATACTGGGCCCCGCCCTGGCAGAGGTCCAGCAGCCCGCCGATGCCCCCCGGCAGGCCCTGGCCCCGGGTGTATGTCAGCCTTCTTGCCGTCGCCATCTCTCCCAAGACCGGTTCACCTCAATTGCAGAAGGCGGGGTGCGTTTCACTTTCCCGCCCTACGCCTGCTACGCCTGCTAATTAGTGACCAATTGTCATAGATGCCTCCCAACCAGACAATTATCATATCTTTCTGCGGCACTATCTCAACCTATCTCATTTTCGAAAGTCGATAAAGTCCAGCTTCAGCCAATAATCGAAAATATCCAAAACGAGATATTTCAAATAATTCTTTGTATAAACTTATAGCATAATCAATATGACCAATATTTTCGGCCTCGTAGGCTTGCATCTGGAGGTCTTTGAGTTTCTCATATCTTTGTTCATCTTCTTCATATTCCCGAACAAAATCACGTTTCAACTCTGGCTTAAGAAAATATATTTTATCGCGTATATCCCATAACTCACAAACTATGCGACCAAGTAGCATTAGAGTTTCTTTCTGGTCAATCATAGTCAATCCCTTGACTTCACTAGAAGCCCCCATAATAGATTCGAGAGCTTCGCCAAGCAATAAATCTAAATGTTCTAGAGAACTCATATAAGCACCTTACTTATCATTTTTTTATTGATCATATATTCATGGATATGGGTAACCATATCTTTTCATGCATCTTCTCATACAATTTCTGAATGGGGCCCCTTGATCACAACGATCACGTCCAAGATGCTTTTCGCACTCTCTGAAACATTTATCATAAATACGCCTTCGAGTTTCGTCATCAGGATTTGCATCATCATCCCAAAACCTTCTAAACGCTCTTTTAGTTGCGTCTGTAAAATCTTTGTTTGCTGGAGTTCCAGGCCAAGCGAAGGGAGGCACAATTGGAACAGGAGCTGGAAATGGCATTGTCCAGAGGCCAAATGGATCGACCCAATTTATCGGATTATTCTCCGCAAACCCATACAAATTAATCCCACCTTCTTCCCCCAGCGGGTCCCGCGTAAGCCATCTTCCCAAAGCTGGGACATAAAAACGATACCCATAATAAGACAACCCCGTATTTTCATCGTAGGGCTTGGTGGAAAATTGCATGGGCTGGCTCAGGTAGTTGCTGGGGACCCGGGGCTCGCCGAAGGGGCCGTAGGCATAGGTGGCGGCCACGTTGGCGTTCTCGTCCAGGAGGGCGGTGACGTTGCCCTTGCCGTCATAAAGATAAGAATAATGCGATCCGCCCTGGTTCAGGTCCAGCAGCCCGCCGATGCCCCCGGGCAGGCCCTGGCCCCAGGTGTATGTCAGCCTTCTTGCCGTCGCCATCTCTCCCAAGACCGTTTCACCTCAATTGCAGAAGGCGGGATGCGTTTCACTTTCCCGCCCTACGCCTGCTCAAAAAGAATAAAAACTGCATAACTTAATCCATTTTGCCTGGTTCAGGAGGCTCCAATATTGAAAATGGCCCAATCTGTAAGGCTACTTCTTGAATATCATTATTTGGGATTTTCTCACTAGCATACATATTCCACTGTTTATTTAAATATCTTGAAGAGTATTTAATGACCAAAAAAACCAATTTAGTACGATCTTTATTCACCCATTTGGCAATTAACCGATGGACCAGAGGGTTGCCCTCAACTGTAGCATCAACTATTTGCTTCCATCTTCTATCGCTTTCCTGATAGTTGGGCTGTACGAACGGAAGCCAACCAATATCTTTTAATTTATTATCATAAAAGAGTAAAACCTCTTTAGAAGGGAAGGATAGCCGGACTTTGTATTTGACATCGCGTACGTTCGGAATATCTCCATAGGTTTTTACATCATAACTTTTGGGATAGCGCAGTCCGATGATATAATCCTCATCATCATTGCTGGACCACGAAACCCTAGTCCCGGCAGCAAAGACCAAAATACAGAATAACAAACATGATTTTCTTAACATATCTTCCTCGCTTTGTGTCTTGTGCGTCCGATTTAACGCTCGGACCAATATCCCGGCTCTCTGGTCTTAGGTGGGTTTTTCGGATCGAATCGGGGCGCCGGCAGTGGCCCCCAGTCGCGACTAGGAGGACTGTCGCAAACACACCCACCTCCCCCTGCCTCACGCCGGGACGTCGTTTTAGGAAGGTTTCGATAATCATCACACAGTTTAGGCGAAGAAGGATGAGGATCATCCCAAGGGACACACCTCCAATAGCAATTGCAATGCCAATGCGAATAATCTGCATCCCAAGCAACCGGTACCCATGTGCCTTTGCAAGGAGGTACCAGCCCATAGGGATCAATCAAATTAATCGGATCATTCCCCACAAACCCATACAGATTAATCCCGCCCCTCTCCCCGATGGGGTCCCGCGTCAGCCACCTGCCCAATGCCGGTACATAAAAGCGATACCCGTAATAAGACAATCCCGTATTCTCATCATAGGGTTTGGTGGAGAATTGCATGGGCTGTTGCAGGTAGTTGCTGGGGACCCGGGGCTCGCCGAAGGGGCCGTAGGCGTAGGTGGCGGCGATATTAGCGTTTGCGTCCAGGAGGGCGGTGACGTTCCCCTTGCCGTCGTACAGGTATGAATACTGGGCCCCGCCCTGGCAGAGGTCCAGCAGCCCGCCGATGCCCCCGGGCAGGCCCTGCCCCCAGGTGTATGTCAGCCTTCTTGCCGTCGCCATTTCTCCCAAGACCGGTTCTCCTCAATTGCAGAAGGCGGGATGCATTTCACTTTCCCGCCCTACGCCTGCTTGTTATTTAATTGTTGATTGAATAAAAGATCCTATAATAGATCCGATTATCGCACCTATGCACTCAATAATAATAATAGTCAACAATATGGCAATGAATATACCTATGTATACCCCCAGATACTTTAGCCCAATATTACTTGTAAGCATGTATCCAATACCCCCGCCTACAGTTCCGAAAATTATTCCATAATATAATGACAATGGAGATATTAATATGCTTCCGACTATTGCTCCCCATATTTGTCCTATTTGAACATATTTCTTAATAATAAAGTTCTCTATTATATATCCTGAGACCATTCCAGCAATTATTACTGAAACAATCAATCCTATGCCTCCCACAGAGGATAGCATATCATTCCTATTCTGATGCTTCATCGAAAGTATTTGGTAACAAACAAGAAAGAAAGCAATTATAAACCCTATTACAATTCCTGATTTATATGCAATTATATTTCTCAACATATCTTGCTCCTCATAATTTATTATTAAAAGGTTTAAACCAGCAATCATAATGATCTTGCCAAAAACCATTATCATACTGACAGTTATTCCATCTATCTAATAAGCATTTGCGAACGGCTTTAGACCAGGGATCATTGGGAGCAGTGCTACACACTATATATAAAACCCATTCCCCGCATTTTTTATAAGGATTGCATGATGGCTCAGGTTGACATACAGGCGGGTATACCTTTAAACCCTTAGGGTCTATAAAATTCACGGGGCTATTTTTTACAAATTCATAAAGATTAATCCCACCCTCTTCCCCAATCGGGTCCCTGGTCAGCCACCTGCCCAATGCCGGGACATAAAAACGATACCCATAATAAGACAACCCCGTATTTTCATCATAGGGTTTGGTGGAAAATTGCATGGGTTGCTGCAGGTAGTTGCTGGGGACCCGGGGCTCGCCGAAGGGGC
>JBFMAK010000008.1 GCA_040755695.1 Candidatus Diapherotrites archaeon
ATAGAAGGTATCAAAGTCCTGCGCGGCATCAATTGTGATTTGTTCAGTACTACGCTTGAATACATGATTCCCTGTATTCTTCTCGATGCTCTCAATCGCTTCGTCGAATGGCCCACGCACGGCTTCATCGACAATTCGCCTCTGCATCTCATACGAAAACGACCGTTCTGGAAGCTGCATCTCTTCATCCAAGGGGTGCACGGTCTTCTGTCCCGGAGCCGTGTAAGCTGTCCTCTCTACCTGGACATCTCCGAAGATCGAGACAACCTTTCGTTTGTCATTCCGACGCTCCTTTTGCTGATGTACCTGGCCATCCTCGTGGGTCACTTCAATAGAACGTCCTGCATTACCGGCGCCGCGTCGGCAAATGTTAGCCTGGAGCATACATCGCCATACTTCCCGTCCTCGTTGATCAATTTCTCGCTCAACTTTATGTTCAGGCAAAGTCAGCGCCTCCTCCGAAAGTACCCACCCTTCTAAGTCTGCAAAAGCTTTGCGAGCTCGTAAAACATTAAAGTCCTCCGTCAAATTTGTCGATTCTTTAGTAGAAGCAAATCTTTCTCCCGTTCTCATTTGGTTCTCCTTTCTGCTGGGCTATTGAATCCTCCATTACATAACTCGGCAGAAAGGAGCTTTTTTTTTAGCTCTTTATATCATAACTCCTACCTATAAAAGAAATTGTATCGTAATACAAAATAGCCACACCCCTTTCTATTAAATACAGAAATATCCTTTTTATCCTTATAGATAAGAACCCGTATGCCTTCAAAGCAGGGTTCAAATAAATAACCTAATATCTCTAAATGAAACCTATCTCGCCAGTTTGCACCATCAGGCATAAAGAGCGACTTTTTATAGTCTGAGGTCTGTGGATTGCGACTACCTGTCTTAGGGTCCTTTTTACCCTTAAACGAATCCAGCATCCGATTTAATACCTCATGCCCTGGGGTAACTATAAGGAAACGGTAGGAATAGCTACCCGGTCGTTCGTTGTTTAATTGGTTAAAATACTGCCAGACTAAGAGTGCTGCCAATACCCAGGTCTTTCCTGAGCCAGTCGCCATCTTCAGGGCATATTTAGGAAAGAAAATAGCCTCTATCTCCTGTTTTAATGGTAGATGCAGCATAAGAACCTCCGGTGCTACCTTTTCAAATAGCTGTTGCAATGTCTTAGCCTGAAGAATCTCATGGCAATAAACCATTGTCTCAATTGCCCGGCGCTGACAGGGATAAAACTGCTCGGGATATCCTCATCACGGCTAAACCAGTAGTTAAAAAGCTCTAATGTAGTCTGGGTCACCCCATGCCAGCCCTGGTCAACCCATGCCTGCACCTCGCTTTCTAATGCCCTGGCTAAATACATTTGTGAAAAGGCTTCTTGGTTCTGTTTCTTTACCATAATTAGACTCCCTTTAATAACTCAAAATATTCTTCTCTTGAGATGTTGGCTGTCCTCAAATTGTTTTTGATGATAAAGACAGGCACCTCAGGCCAATTTGGAATCACTACCGGTCTTGTTATTTCAGGCCTGGTATAAACAAAATGATCCCCTTCACTTCTTACGCATCTAAATCCTGCTCTTTCAAGCAATTTGCACAGACGCCTTGCTGGAATAGGTGTTATTCTTGACATATTAATATACCCCGACTAATTCCGTTGCCACCATCCTTGGTGCTATCCAATTATTTACCATCTCTTTCTGATAACCAGCTTCGATCAAAATATCTTCAACCGTTCCCATTTTCTCTGCCTCTTCTAAGAATAACCTCACTGCTGTTTTAAGATTCTTCTTTGCCTCTTCAACTGTATTTCCACAGCTTGAAACATCCAATTCAGGAGAATAAGCAACAAAAGTCTTACCCTCTTTAAGAACAATCATATCAAATTCAATCTGCATCATACTCTTCCTCCTCTTTTTAATTTACTGAATTCCATTGAAGATTCCAAATCCTTATTCTACAGGATGCTAACAGCTTTTCAAAAACTATCTTTCCCCCACTTAAGACCCCAAAGTTTATTTTGGGGAGACCTCTTTTCCTCCGTTTCTAAAATGCTTCGACGCATCTTCTAATAAAGAAATCATTGCTTTCTGAAATCATCCAAAATCACCTCTGTTGCCCCAGCATCATTGCCAAAAATATCTACCACCCGCACAGCAATAGTCCGCTTCTTTCTCTCTATTGTTTCGGTTGCCACAATCGGCACAGTTTTTGCCTTCTTGTCGTTTCCTCTAAATGCCTGCCACTGACTCTTGAATGTAATTCCATCATAATCCCAATCAATAGCCCAGTAGTCAATCAATACTGCAAAATTGTCTTTAGCTACTTTTATCAAAGATTCGTAATTCGCCTGCCCCTTCTTTGAACTGCAACTGATGGGAATACCCATCAATACATACCGTTTGATACCAATGGTAACTTCTACCATACCATCTGATGTTAGCTTTATTTCTGGCTGGCTCAAACGCAAGTAAGGTCTTTCATGAAAATGCACCTTATCTGTCAATACCTCAATATCTTCCTCAGTCTTTGCCTTTTTGAGGTAGTCGTAGATGTCTGGTGGAATATCACGACTTTCGATCTCTACTTTTAGTCTGTCTTTAAGGGCACTCTTGCGGGTTTCTAATGCCTGATGATAGTTGTATTCGTAATCCCAGCCAAGAATAATTAACCGCTTGTATCCTCTGCCATCAAGCTTTTGTGCCTGTAAGGCTAACTCTTCTGCCTTCTTGGCAGTAATCGGTCTGTCAGGATAACCTACATAGACCAGTTCTTCTATTCCATCTTCACTCTTTCTAATTCCTAACCCGCTTGTCTTATCTCGTGGAGTTGCCCCATAGAGCTTCAAAATCAACTGCTGCATCTCCCAGATTCTGCCACCGGTAAGATAAATCATTTCACGCTGATAGTTTCCTATGTTTTCAATCAGGAAGGGCTTAGCATTCTGTTCCACTAACCTGGCTCTTGTAACCTGAATGCCAACCTTGCCAAGCTCACAACCAATCCATTGTCTGCCAAGTTTTTCAGCCACAGCAAGGGTAGTGCCAGAACCACAGAAGAAATCGGCAACGAGGGCACCTTCGTTGGAGGAAGCTTTGATGATACGTTCAAGGAGAGCAGAGGGCTTTTGGGTGTCAAAACCAATTTTTTCGGGATGGTTCACTTTACTGTGAAAGCTTGCGGCTGAGAGGTAGGGTGGGCACCGCCCACCAAAAAGGCGTAGATGGCGAACAGATTGGTGGGTAATGTCCACCCTACTTCTGCGGAAGGTTAACCGCGCCTAAAGTTTCACAAGAAAATGGATGATTTTGAACCGTCCCATTTTTTCAGCAGATTGTGACTGGGGATCAAACACATCTGTCCATATTGATTGACAAACTTTGCCAGGCATTTCGTCGAGATAGTATTTGACCCTTGGTACATCATTCTTGGAAATAACGATCCTTCCTTCTTTCTCCAGCATCTCAATACTTTTTCCCAGAGTACCCGCCCAGTGTCTCCCTGGAGGTGGAATTCTCAACTTGCCACAAAAAAACTTCGGATGTCCTGCCCCCGCAGCATTCAGTGAGACAAGTTGGTATCGCCGACCAGTTTCTGGTTCGATATTCCGAAACGCTGACTTGATATATGCCTCATCATATGATATTGAGTATTCCAAATATATTTTTCGGCCTTAGAATAAAACAAGATTATATCATGATTCCGACCAAACTGTCAAGCATCACTATGGCTAAAAACCGATTGTCTAGTTATTTCGTTCCTGAAATTTTCTTTACCAAATACTTCATCCAGTAATATTCTGATATACGAGTTAATATGCCAGTCACAATGCACATAAATACTACCGTCTTCTGCCAGCAAGCGTTTCATCAAGTGTAGCCTTGGATAGAGCATATCAAGGTAGAAATCCGTGCCACCTGCCCAAGTATCCTTGTAAGCCAGCCGTTCAATGACAGATGGCTCTTTGGTGAACTCATTCCCTTCAATCGTCATTTTATGAGAATAATCTGCCTTGCTATCAAAAGGCGGGTCAATATAGATGAGATTAATTTTGCCTTCATACCCTTGTGCAAGCAAAGCCTGCATAGCAAGAAGATTATCGCCCCAGATGAGGCGATTCATTTTCTGCTTATCGATCTCCTGGCCGTATAAAGCCAACTGGTCATCTCTGGCAAAAAGTTCTCCCTCAGGAGGGAGATTACTTAACGGTAATTGGTTGGCATATTGCGGATTTGGGATTACCACCTCCGCGGTTTGAAACTCAATATCCTTTGGATTTGGTGCCCTTCGTGGTTTTGAGTCCCAGACCAACCGTGCCGAATCCTTCTTGCGTATCCTCTGCTCTTTTTCCATATTTATCACCTTGACTATATTATACTAACTAAAACAAAATTTTACAAGGATTTTTGCACTCCAAATATTGTTACCCCGAAGCAGTCATTTTTGAACCAGGCCGATTTATATTTCCTTAAACCTCCCATCTGCTTTGGTTTTATCTGCTTTTCCTACCTTTTTAGAAAGCCATCCTGATTGTGCCTCTTTTAGCACATCAAATTCAGGAACATAAGGCTTTATATCCAGTAGAGGTGTTTAATTTGGTAGCATAGATTTCACCCAGGCAAAGAATCGCTCAGCATGTTTCATAACTTCCACTGCCTCTTTCTGTGTAAATAGTCGTTCTTCGTACTCTATTATATTTTTCAAAGCAATAACCTTTCTTAAATGCTGGGAGGATTCCTTTGCATCCGGGGTATTAATTACTGTCGTAAGCAAACGGGCCACATCTTTATGGTCTTGACTTATGCTTCTACTCCCACCAAAGAATACTAACAAAGCATCATTGGCAGAAATTACACAATGAACTCCTTCTAACCCTGTTGAGTTCCAATTTCCTGCTTTATATGCAGACTGCATTGTAGTAAAGAAATCCTGGGCTTTCTTTAAGTAATTGGTATATTTTTCCTTGTCAACTTTCCTGGTTTGTATTTTAGCTGCTGCCAAGGGCTAACACCTCCATAATAGTTTTTCCGTACACTACCCTTCCTGTATTTACTACCTCCTGTATCAATCGATCGTTTTTATTAAATCTTTCTTTAACTTCTTTGACAGAAAGCAGATAAGGAGATAAGACTTTTCCAAAGGTATCTACAAAATCAGCCTCTATTTGATCAAAAATTTCTTTTATTAAGGTTTGATGCTTTTTATCAGGAGTTACTGCTAAAATATCAATATCGCTATCAGGTTTTTCCCTCCCGGAAGCTACACTACCATATAGGATCAAAGAGACTACATTAATATTTACTTTATCAATAAGTTGTCCTATTACTTTCTCTAACAGTTGTTGTTCTTCTTCAAACAAGTTTTTAAGCCCATTTACTACAAAATAATTTTTGTCATTTAGTTGATACAGCTTAGACTTCCCTACATTTCGAACAACAACAACCCCTTGTAATTCTAAATCCCTTATAGCTAACTGACAGGTTCGATGATTAAGGTTAGAAAGTTTTGCTATTTGCCGTCCTGTCATAGGAATCATAAGCTTGAACATACAGCGTAATATTTTGATCTTAGACTTCTGGCCTAAAATGTCCTCTAAAAAATCACTCAATTTCATTATTTTACTCCTGAGGGGATTGGATAGTTTTAGTGCCTATATGGATAATTTATTATCCAGTTTATCCTACAAAAAGGATTTTGTCAAGAAAAAATCGAAGAATATCTAATGAACAGGGTGTGGCTATTTTGTATTACGATACAATTTGGGACGGTTCAAAATCATCCATTTTCTTGTGAAACTTTAGGCGCGGTTAACCTTCCGCAGAAGTAGGGTGGACATTACCCACCAATCTGTTCGCCATCTACGCCTTTTTGGTGGGCGGTGCCCACCTTACCTCTCAGCCGCAAGCTTTCACAGTAAAGTGAACCATCCCTACAATTTCTTTTATAGGTAGGAGTTATGATATAAAGAGCTAAAAAAAAGCTCCTTTCTGCCGAGTTATGTAATGGAGGATTCGGCATTGTCTCATTTCGGTCAGAAACAGCCCTAAAAAGTGGTAACAGTTTTGGCCGAAGAGACAATACGCCCCTTGTATTTTGAAGGTTGTTTTTTAGACCTTCTGGTGTTACTATACTTTTGC
>JBFMAK010000009.1 GCA_040755695.1 Candidatus Diapherotrites archaeon
ATCGAACGCTGTCAACGAATTAGTTGGCCACTACATTTTAAAAATTCCCCGAAACCAGGGTTAATAATTTCAATAACTTATGCCCTAAAAAATACCTAAAAACCGTACCCAACTGTCGAAGATGAGTGTGAAGGATGCTTGGGACAGAATAAGCCTTTACGCCCGTCGTCCTTGAAGCGTGCCCCGCAAAGAGGACAGCATTGGTCGCTATAGATCCCGCCGGCCATGCACAAACCCCACCTCTGAGTAGAGGAAAAAGCATAGCACGGAGCCGGGACTTTTGTCAAAGCGCGGATTCCACCAAATCTGTTTGCAGTTTATAGGTAATGGTTTATGGGACCCTCAATGTTGGCGACCTCTTTCACCAAGTCGCCTACCCAGTTCCTCAAGATATCCCGGTTGATAATTTTTCCGTGTTTCATCAGATACGCTGAGCCCTAAAAGCGCGGTCGGAAAAGCCATCCAGGGTAGCTCTCCAACCCTCCTCTCAGAAATCGACAGTGGAGTAGGTAAAAGCATCAAGCTCGATGATGTATTCTGCACATACTTTTTGTTATTGTGCTCGTGCATT
The DNA here is from genome assembly GCA_040755695.1 of Candidatus Diapherotrites archaeon. Taxonomy (NCBI): domain Archaea; kingdom Nanobdellati; phylum Candidatus Iainarchaeota; class Candidatus Iainarchaeia; order Candidatus Iainarchaeales; family Candidatus Iainarchaeaceae; genus Candidatus Iainarchaeum; species Candidatus Iainarchaeum sp. The sequence continues at coordinate 572 of JBFMAK010000009.1, forward strand.
ATCATTAAGCCGTTCGCCATTGATGTAGTTTTTTTTTAACAATTTTTAAGTTACCCAGGAGATTGCTGACTCGCTCCGAACAGCTTAAATAGCGTCTGGTGGCTTACCTTTTACCGATTGTATCGCTTTAAATATTCTGCGATCCGTCGCCAGCCCATACCTTTAGATCGAAGTTGCAATACCAACTCGCGATATTGTAAAAGCAGCTTGGAACTTTTTGGACTGGATTTAGCTTGTTTGCTTGCTTTTATCCGTTTGATGCGAATATCACTGATTTTTTGTAACTCCTGCTCAGAGCTATCTGATTTTCTTCTTATGGCCTGAGCTGTTTCCAAGTGGTGCATTTTGCTTAATGCTTTAATAAAACATGAATAGAAGACCTCGGGCAACTTGTTATTGTTTTCTATTCCACTTTGCTTTAATAAGTCTAACCCGAACTTAATGGCCTCGATTTGCACCTGCTCCGCCTGACGGCCCCAGTATCTAGCCATCTTTGCCCGTATTTCTTCAGGCATGTTGGTAAGGGTTTTAACTAGCTCAATGTCAAAGTTATACATTGCGTTCTCCTGGTTCTATTTGAGATATCTCTCGGTTATATCACCCCGATTATGTCCCATTTCGTAGGCCACTTGAACTAAGGCTTCCTCCCTGGTCCGCCCGCTTTGCTGGAGAGCCCGGAATCTCTCCTGAGCATAATTCCACCGTAGCCCATGGCTGCCAGTGTATTTTTGCCCGGATTTGTCGGCTGCTGCTTTTATGGCTAAACGATACTGGTTACGGGAAAACGTAAATTTTCCATAGTTTGGGTTTAAGTTTTCGATTACCAGTAACCGGTAGTTTTCATAAGGTGTTGATTGACGAAATTCTGAAATGCGGTCTTTTCCGCCTTTTCCTTTAATAATCTCAAATCGTTTGTTCTCTAAGAATTGCTCTGGTAGTACATGATCTAACTCCGAGATTCTCGCTCCAATATCGTATTGTGCTGCCGCTATTGTCCGATATAAGGGATCGGATATCGCTTTTATTAAACCGACTGGATCTTGATAAGCTCTAGTTTGGACAGAGCGATCCAGTACATCTCTGGCTTCTATCTTTGACGCCTGAATTTCAGCGGTCCAATCGTAATTGACATTGTTTCCCTGCTGATGTTCCCATTTATTGAGTCCCACTGAGAGTTTTTCCAGGGCTGAACAGTAAGTATTGAATGATCCGTATCTGAGGCCATCAGAGATTTTTGCGTCTAAGAAGCTGCTCACAATTTCAGGTGATAATTTTGTAATATCCTGAACAGCAAATGTTTCTTTTCCATAACGTAGTGCTTCAATCCAAACACTCCGATACAAATTTGCTGTGCTGAAGCTGTGGATTCCCAGATGCTGGCCTACCTCATGCCAGGTCTTGGCCCCAGCGGTCCGGGCTGCTTTTTTAGCTCGATGTTTCGATGTTCCAAAAACAGTAAGTAATTTAACCAGTTGAGATGCTTGATAGATGGGTGATCCGCGCATGACAAACCTCTCCCTATGATTGAAACTAGGTTTAACATTCCGCACTTTTTTTCAGGTGGTTTGCGTCCCACCCCGCTGGTTTTTCAGGTGGCAGCGGCACCTTGCAACGGTGTTTATTGTTTCCAGGCATCACCTCCGCTCAATTTTTCGTGCTGTTTTAGGTGCTTTTTTCCTTCTTTTCGCACCATATTTTCAATGCGCCCCAGCACAAAAGCGCGTCATTTTTTACGGTCTATTCATTCAGTCTTAGCTGTTAAATGATTTTATATAGAGAACATATTATCGATATATTATAGGTAGTTATCTACCATCTCAGTTTTTTTCACTTGTTTTCTTTACGGGAAATTTTTACGCCTATTGTGCCTTCGAAGCCCGTCCTCCGCCCCCCCCTCTTAGGCCCTTGATGAGGATGCCATTTCCCTTGGCATTCAGTGAGAATCGAAGGTGATTCTTTACCACGCTCCGTGCACTGCTAACCAATTTCTCTGGGATTTCGTTCCATCCCACTTGAATTCTAAACCGGCGTGTACTGGGAGCCTGTTAGATTACAAATGCTGGGAAGCCTGCGCCACCTTTTGAAACTTCGCAGCATCCGGACTAATGGCGCTTTTCGCCGGTCCCCCGCGTGTCACGTAAAGACGCGCTTGTACAGGTGGCAAGTATGGAGAATTCCCAGGATAGGGGCCTGTTAACTTATTATTTTGCGGAATTATACTTGGGCAGACCGCTACAATAGCTGTAGAGGCCTTTTGGGGAAAGGTGGTCGAAGTGCGACCAATTCTGGTGCTTAGGACATACCTCCGAGTATATACCTCGGCCTAGATACCCCTAAGGTCTTGGTAGGCTTTAAATTAACTGTTTTCCCAAGGGCTTCAACCCTCGAGAATTTCTTTTGGGCAGATTTGGCGGGCCTTCGCTGTCTCCGCCTCCTTTTGGGTTTTTCTGGGGGGGCAGAGACGCACGTACCTCTCTCAGGGGTATAACCTTCTCCTCCCCCCTGATTGGGGTTTTCATCTCGCTCTTTGGCAGCTTTAGAAGTTTTTCCTGCCGCCAATTTCCATTATTGTATTAAAATTTTCTTAAGCATGAACATCTCCTGCACGTTGAACGCGGCAGGAGGAAATCATGCGCCCCGGGCCCGGCAAGAATTCTCACCAGCGGGGTCTTATCTTTTTTGGCAGCCGCCGTCTAAGGGCAGCCGCTCTCTCTTTTTTCGGCCACCATCTGAGGGCAGCCTTTTCTTTTTCTCCCAGCTTGCCTCTCGGCTCGCCGCTGTGCGGCAGGTGGCTGGGACACCCTTTGAATGAGCATATCCTAATCAACTCATTTTTTAATGTCAAGGCCTGTTGTTTAAATTGTGCTCCCCTCTCTAACATTTTTCTCCAGACTGTCAGAGCTTATTCTGAGTGGCTCACCAAGGTTAGGCTTTGTTCTTTCCCTCCTCTGGATCAGGTCATAATTTAACAAAAGTGCCCATTTGGTTAAATTTACCCCCCCGCCCGGGCACTTTTATCCCTTCTTTTAATTTGACTCCTGCCCTGATTCTCCCCTATAATTTAACAAAAGATTAAACTGTTAAATTATCCCCCTTGCCCTCACTGTTCACTGGAAAGGAGGGGGAGGAGAAGAAAACTGGTTTGCACTGGTTATTAAGAATATATCTGTTTCTGCCCGGCGCCTCGCTGGCCTGTCTCTTTTCTCTCTAAACCAGGTAACCAGGTTAGGAGCCTTATGACCCCAACCCACCAAAACCTGCCCGCCCGCTGGCAGCAAGCGCAGCTCAAGAAGGCGAGCGGCATTATCCCTTTCTATCTTACGCCGGCGGAAGTGGGCCGAATGGCCGCAGCCGCAGCCGGTCGGCACCAGCTCCGGGACAAGCTCTTGATCCTCACTCTCTTTTGGACGGCGCTGCGGGTGAGCGAGGCCGTGAGCCTGACGCCGGCCATGATCTCCTACCACCATGGGCAGCCCTTTTTCACCGTCCAGGGCAAAGGCAAAAAAAACCGCCTGGTGTCTTGTCCGGAGCCGCTGATCCACCAGCTGCGAAGCTTCGCCTTTAGTCAGGACCTAAAGAGAGATGATCGGTTTTTCAAAATCACCCGAGTCCGAGCCTGGCAGATCATCAAGGAGCTGGGGGAGCGGGCCGGGATCGCCAAGGAGGTGTGGCCACACTTATTTAGGCACAGCGGGGCCATCGAGAGGCTGCGGCAGACCCGGAACCCCAAGTCCCTGCAAATCCACCTGGGCCACAGCTCCATGAGCATGTCCATGCGCTACCTTACCACCCTTTCCGCCCAGGACGCCCTGGAGATCGAAAGCCAGGTGCAGTATCGGGAGGAGTAAGGCAATTTTAATCCTGTAGTTAGCAGAGGAGAAAATCAAAATGCAAGTATCGATTGATGACCTGATAGACAAGGTGAAGGTCATTGCCCAGGGTCCGAACAGCAATGCCCTGGAGAAGTTCATTGATTATCTGTATGAGCAGGAGGGAGAGGTCTTCTCTCCTGAAGACCTGGCCGATATCGAGGAGGGGTTTGCCCAGATAAAACGAGGAGAGTCTGTCACCCTGGAGGAGATGGAAAAGGAACTCGGCCTGTGAGCTATCAAGTGATCTTGAGCCATAAGGCCAAAAAAGCAGTGGAAAAACTGGACAAAACTACCGCCCGGAGGATAAGAGACCGCTTGCGAGAACTGGCGGCCGATCCCTACGATCATCGCTTATCCAAAGAGATGGAAACGGAGCCAGAAAAGCGTTATTCAAGGATCGGGGATTGGCGGATCGTCTACAGAGTGGATGAAGCTGAAAAAATTATTGACGCCGGTACTATTCAGCACCGCAGCAAGGTTTATAAGGAAATAAAAAGATAAGCTGGCGGAGTGAGAGAGATTCGAACTCTCGGACATCACCGGCAAAAAAGGATTCATCTTTTCCGCGCATCATCATGGCATTGGAGGCAAAATTTAAATGGTACCACTGTTTAAAGACCATCTATGATAAGCATAACAAAATCAACAAAGCCCTACACTGAAGCGCGAAGATAGAGCAGCTAAACGCTTTTCAGCGGTGATCATATCCTCCACTAAAGGGATAAACGTGCCCCTCAATCCAGCAGGAGCAAGGAGTGCACCGGGGCCAGGGGGCTGATCAGGCGTATCTTGACGGTGGCCGGGGCGCTGTTGTTCACGTTATCGCTCACTACCAATTGGGCCGTGTAGAGGCCGCGTACGTCCGCCACAAAGGTGGGAGTGGGGGAGGCCGGGTCACTGAGGACGGCGTTGCTGCCGGCCGGCTTCGCAGTCAGGGTC
>JBFMAK010000010.1 GCA_040755695.1 Candidatus Diapherotrites archaeon
AATATTACTGGGGATGGAAACCGCAGCCCGCCGGACTTGACTGGTCAGGCCGAACATTTCTTCCTTGGGGAAATCCGAGGTAAGCCGATAAATTTCGGTCACTAATGCAACGGCTTTCTTCCAGGCCATCAAATCCCGATATGACCGTATTGCGACGCTCATATTTTTTCCTTTCCCTAATCCCTAATCCCTAATCCCTAATCCCTAAAAATAAAGGGGGCATAGGGCTCGCCAGTGAGGAGTATCTGGCGCAGACGCCCTGCCTGGCGGCGGAAGAGGCGGCGGAAATCCAGGTCCGTCTCATCGGCCGCAGCCGCCTGGGGGCGGGTGACAAACCGCTCGTAAGCCCGTCGCCCTGAAAGGGCGGTAGTCCTCCCACATTTCGGTGGTGAGGCGGTTTATCGCCCTGATAGGATCCAGGATCATCTATGAATATTAGAAAAGGCCCAAAAGATAATTGCCATCCAGCCGAGAAAAGCCTAGATAACCTGAATCCGGTAAGGCACCCTGAAAGATATGGTCAGCAGGCGGTAGCCGTCCAGGGACGGGACTGGAATCAGGTTAAAAATACCGATCGAAAGGCTGATTAAGCCAAGCATCTTCAGAATGTAGATATTCAGAAAAATTCCAAGGAGGATGGAACCAATACCCAACAGAAGATTGCCTGCCGGCCCACTGGCGAAATATAGTACCTGGGCAGGCCTCCGAACCGCATTCAAGTCTTCTGCATCTGCCAACACACCGCCATAGAAGGGGAAAAGACCAAGGGAAAAACAGCCGCGCTGGTAAATCACCGGTGTCCCAATCTGGATAACCCGAACCTTCACCCCCACTGCTAACAGGGCGAGTGCGTGGCAGGCCTCGTGCCAAATAATTGAGAGAAGAAGCGCTGAAATGATGGTCAGATTGATCATAATCCAAAGCCTGATTTCGCTAAAACCTTGTGAAAGCTATTTTGCAGAAAATGGTCTTTAATTGCAACAAAATCAAATAAATACTTGACGAAAATAGTGAACGGTAGTATAAATCACCATATTACCTGGTTATATGGTATACAATGGAGGTACTTCTTGAAGACCCTCGCAATCCTTGCCCAGAAAGGTGGTAGCGGTAAAACCACCCTCGCCGTCCATATGGCCGTCTGCGCTGCCAGACAAAACATGTCCACGGCTTTAATCGACATTGATCCGCAAGACTCGGCTTACAAGTGGAACGAAAGCCGCCCGGATGAGCGAAAGCTTGATGCAACCAAAGCAGACCCGGGGCAAATTCCAGCGTTTCTGAAGCAGGCAAAATCGGGGGGTATAGACCTGGTGATCATTGATACGGCCCCCCATTCCGACCAGGCCGCGGCCATCGCGGCCCAGCTTGCCGACTTGATTCTTATCCCGTGCAGGCCCGCCCGCTTCGATCTGGAAGCCATAGCGTCAACGATACAAATCGCCAAGTTGGCAAAGAAGTCTGCCGCGGTGGTCATCAACGCCGCGCCGCGTGGAAGGTTAGCGGAAGAAGCCAGGGCAGCCTTAGTGCAGCAGGGGATTACCGTTGTCGAACCTGTTTTGCATCAGAGGGTAGCATATAGTCACGCGGTCATCGATGGCCGCAGCGTTCATGAATACGAACCAGGAGGCAAAGCTGCCGGCGAAATCGACGAGCTGTATAACTATATAACCAGGTTACTTGGTAATATGAAAAGAAGGGGTAGGGCAGCATGAAAAACAGGCGTGGGAAGCTCGGGGTTTTTGAGGTTGAGAAGGCTCCGGCAGAAGATCTGCCTCAAAAGGAGAAGCGTACTGATCGGGCCGGTCGCACCGCCATGCCTTTTTGGGTCCCCCTGGCTGCCAGAAAACAGCTTAGGGTCATGGCCGCGGAGATGGACACCACGCAGCAGGAACTGATGCGAATCGCCCTGAACGATTTATTTAAAAAGCACGGAAAGCCGCCGATTGCTTAGAGGGATAGCTACTATCACAATATAACCTGGTTATGTTGTGATACCGGCAAATTCCCGGAAGTAGTCGCCAATGGTATCTCATAATGCTTACGGCCGAGGACGGCCTGAGGATACAACAGGAGGTGGAGTTTGATTAGCTCTGCCGATCCTGGTAAAAAGAGGGGGATTGACGGCAATTAATTTGTTGCACTATTAATGGTGCGGAAAGAATATAAATCGGAGAGCCTGGGCCCATCGCCCGGGCTTTTTTATTGCGTCCAGCCAAAGCTGCAGCTTGGTGGGTGTGCCAATCGCTCGCAGACTCTTCTTATCGCCGTCACGTATTGATTTCCCGGCTTTCCAAAACCAGGCCATGGAGTCGCAATCGCCCGAAGGCGCTTATTAGAACTTCAACACTCTCGTCCGCAATCTAATACTGGACCTTGGGAAGCTCTGTCGCAATCGCCCGAAGGCTTTCATCTAAAACAATTACTAATTGTTGTCCAAAGGATATAACTATATCAAGGCTCTATGATTTAAGTTGTTAGGAGAATTAATACGGTAGTTTACATTACATTTCTATAAAAAATAATTATTAGATTTTTTTCAGGGGTAAGTGTCCATGTTCTGGATGGGATTTAAAAGCATCCTGTTCTTTAATCTTGAACCACAAGAACCTGGGATAGCGAAAATCCCGGGGGTCTGATTCGTCCCAAACCATCATCTTGCGCAGATGCTGCATAGTCACGGAATTATCCACCACAAACTCTCGAGTCAGTCGGCGGATTTCCGTTGTCAATGCCGCCCCCTCATATTGGGTGGGGACTATTGCCTGCGATGATTCCAGGCGCCGGTGAGCTGGAGAGAGATAGCTCAATCGGTTGACAGTGATGGCGCAGCTCCCCATCCCCAGGGGTTTGCCCAGCCCCAACTTATGCCGCATGGGTCCATGGAGAGTCGGTCCTTCGTCGCCGATCTTCTTAGTGCGCTGATCCTGTTCCGAGTTCTCAAGAGCGAGCACGTAAACCAAAAGGCCCAGTTCTTCCTCTTGGAGGTTGGCAAAGCTGACCTGAAAATCAAATTTATGTCCAGGCTTGAGAGCATTTATGGTTCGGATTTTATCCTTATGTTTTTGGGGAATATCAGGAGGGACCTCTAAAACTGAATGACGACCGCGAGGCTGATGGAAATACATTTTACGGGCCAAACCATCGGCTTTTCCAGTGGTGGGTGTAGTATAAAATGCGGTATGAGTCGGCTTAGGTCCCTCCAACAGAGCTTGACACTCTTGGGTCTGCCAGGTATCAAGCGGTTCTTTTATGACAGCATCGCTAATGTTCACCTGACCCTGATGCACCCGGGATTGTTCCTCTCTCTCCATCATTCCGAAAATTCTACAAGTAACGCATAAATTCCTGGCTTCTTGACAAGGTTTATACTCTTGCGGAAGTTTCAAGCAATACAATGGAACACCTTTCTTTTGCTTTTTCCGTTCATCGGGACAGGTGCTAAAGCAACCCCCTCCTACCAACTCCGCTAGAGAGCGCAACATGCCTTTCAAAGAACTGCCGGGAATGATTAACCGTTCCCCATCCTCCATCTTACGGTGGCAAAATTGGCTATTGTTATGGTGATCAGGGATAAACAGAAGGGTGAGATTCTCCAAGGTGCAATGAAGAATGCCATTCTTCCCAGTAAAGCGCTCATGGGTATTTGGAGCCTGACGTTTCGGATAGTCTCTGGTGGTGAGCCTGACGGGGACTAGGCGGTAAGGATTCCAAAATGATTCACCCTGCGGCATGGTCTTCTCCCGGTATTTCCCTGAGGCTATGGTAGCGGCTGAAATGGGGCAGGCGGCATTTATCTATCCAATGTTCTACCACCAAGGCCACCCTACCCTGGGAAATAGTATTGCTTACTTGGTAAACCAGCCTTTGAGGTACCTGCTGCTCTAGCCATTCATCCTTTAAATCTGTGCGCACCCCCCATAGGATCAGTTCAGAAAAGTCTTGAGTCAATGGAGACAACAGTTGGGAATGGTCCTGCAGGGGAAAAGCGGGAATGGGCTCTCCCAAATAAACTACTCGCAACCGGCCTTCGACGAGGCGCCATTTTAGCTCCATGGCGGAGGAAAAGAGGCGTCCTAGATGGGAAAATCCTAAGAACTTCCAATCAAATTGGAAAACCTCAAATCTGGCATCTGCCGGAGTGAAAGCCAGCAACAGATTTTCACCAGGCCAAGGGGTTTCCCGAAGAAGCTTCAGAAACTCGTCCCGTGTCAGGTCCCCGGAGGAGAGGTTGGTTTTTTCGGACATTTTTCTCTCACATAATCCTCGATTGCTTTCGGCCATTTCACTGTGGCAATGTATGCTTGAAAATCCTTCTTGGCCGGTAATAATCTCTCCTGCCAATCCTTAGTAAGATCATAAACTTGGCGTAGACCCGAGGCCTGGGGTTGGAGCAGCGGGGCAGGCTGGTCTGCAAGTTCAGTAAAGAAATCATATGCCTCTCGTTCTTCTTGCGTACATAATCCCAGCACTGTCCGGTTAGGAAATTGCATGACAACCGGTAAACATCATTTGAAAAAAATTCTCCCGGAGGCGTTTTTTTCCTTGACAAATTAGCTTGTGAACAAGTGCGGTTTTCGTAATATCCTAA
>JBFMAK010000011.1 GCA_040755695.1 Candidatus Diapherotrites archaeon
TTCATAGGTGAAAGAGGTGGTAGCATCAATCGACTGCTCAGTAGAACTTAAGAGATTACCCCGCCCATCATAGCTCATCGTCATTATGGCCCCATTTGGCCGGATGATCTGGGTGGGATTGGAGTTCTCATCCCTTTCAAGATAGGTAGTTCTACCCAGGGCATCGGTCTCTTCAGTGACTCCACCGAACTTATCAGTACTTCCGGTGCGCTTGGCTATACCACAGCAGCTTTCCTCTACTTCGTATCTTACCTCCTCAGGTCTTACTACTGGCGCCGGGTTATCCGGGGTGCCTGTGCCTTCCGGTAGGTCATTGATCAGATGCTGGGTGTCAGTAGGTCTGAATCTTGAGATTCTTATCTCCCTTGTCAATTGCCCATCCTTCAGGACCTCATGCTCTGGGGAGTGAACCTCCGCAATTCTTCCATAGTTATCGTAGATGTAAGAGGTTACATTGCCCCGCTCATCGGTTTTAGAGGTGAGGAGATGCTTGGAGTCATAGGTGAAGGATTTGGAAGTCCCATCAGGATTGGTGATCATTACCAGATTTCCCTCCCTGTCATAGTAGGGACGGGTTACCCTTCCGGCCGGGTCGGTGATGGTAGAGAGGTGGTCTCCCGAGTAGGCAAAGGAGGTTACCTGGCCCACCGGGTCGGTGATGGAGATGAGCCTATCTCCCTCATCATAGGTGTAGGTAGTAGTATTGCCGTTTCTATCCACCGTTGAGGTATGGAGACCTTTGGAGTTGAAGTAGTGTCTTGTGCTGTCCTTCATTGTGCGGGTATAGGTACCATCCGGATTTCGGACAAAGGTTGAAAACTCCCCGGATGGAGGAATAAATGTATCCGAGACCTTAGGCATAACGGCTACTCCACGGGGACCATCCCCAACAGGGATTTTGCCTACCACGGTATTACATCTGAAGATATCAATGACAGTGACACTATCGCTCCACCAGGTAGTCACATAGGCATATCTGCCATCCGGGGTGATGTCTACTACGGTAGCGCCCCCACCAACAGAGACTGTATCTACCACTGTATTACTTGAAGTATCGATGACAGAGACAGTCCCGCTATAATGATTAGGCACATAGACATATCTGCTATCCGGGGTGATAGCCGCTACGACAGGATAATCCCCCACAGGAACGGTTGCTACCACTGTATCGCTTGAGGTATCAATGACAAAGACATCATCGCTCTGGGTATTACACACATAGACATATCTACCATCCGGGGTAACAGCCACTCCCTCGGGACGAGACCCAACAGGGATTAGGTTTACCACGGTATTGCTTGAGGCATCGATGACAGAGACAGTATTCTTCCAATAATTGCTTACATAGGCATATCTACTATCCGGAGTGAAGGCTATTCCATAGGGATAGCGCACACCACCGATGGTGCTGACTACTGTATTGCTTGAGGTCTCGATGACAGAGATATTATGACTGCTAAAATTACCCACATAGACATATCTCCCATCGGGCCTGACAGCCAATTCCCAGGGCCGCGACCCAACAGTGATTGTGCTTATCACTACATCGCTTGAGATATCGATGACAGAGACATCATGACTATAATTATTAACTATATAGGCATATTTAGCATCCGGGGTAACAGCCACGGCACTAGGTCTATTGCCAACAGGGATTGTTTTTACCACCATATCGCTTGAGGGGTCAATGTTGAGGTTGAGGACAGAGACACTATTGCTCCCGGTATTAGTCACATAGGCGAATTGTTTTTTGGAAAAGACAAGGGAAGAGCCATCCCCTTCGGTCAGGAGTATATCCCCATCCGGATCAAGGTGCAGCCGCTGGAGACCAGCTAAGCCCCAGCCTGCACCAAAAGGGGAGTCAACCTGGTTATGGATGATGAATCTTCCCTGCATAGATGAACTACGGGGAACAAAGAAGGGGGTAAATATATTCAGGACACGGTCGGGTAAGCCACCAAAGATATTGGTTGTGGCATAGCTTAAATTAAAATCATTGGAGAGGGTGATCTTGTATGGATAACTACCGGTGGAGAGGGTCTTACCCCGGGCATTTCTACCATCAAAAAAGAAGGCCTGGCGGGCATCACCAGCGGTTGGGGTATACTTTATCTCCTTGCGAATACCTTCTGCCTCAAGCAGATAACCAGAGGTAGGAGCCCAAAAGGCAGAAAGGCTATCAACATTGGCCTCGGTCTCAAAGAGGACAGAGGGGTTAGCCGTGCTGGAGGTATAAGTCAGGATGAGGCTCTTAGATACATTTAAAGCTTTTGTAGAGGGAAGGGTGTGATCTATATAGAGGTCCCCCGTCTTGATACCAACCCTTGAGCCGGCCGAAGAGGCGCACTCTTTCCCCGGAGCATTATTCTCAGGGGTCTTGTTCTCCTGTGAGGTGGGGGCCTTCAATCCTCTTCTTAACCGCCAGGCAAGGTTGCAGTCATACCAGGAGAAGCGAGAGATGGTATATTCGGACCACTGGCCATCATCCGTGACAATGCCCATCCCAACAGGCTCCCAGCAACTGCCTTTGTTGTAGAATCCTATGGGAATAGGGGTGCCCGGGTCAAAGCCAAGGGTATTTTTTACTCGCAAGGTAACTGGTTGGTCGAACCTGGCATCAGCAGGTTCAAAACTGGCCGCATAGGTAAAGATGGAGTTTGGGGGAAGGGGGAAGGGGAGGTGCTCTGCCTTCTCACACCAGGTTGCCTGAACATCTATCGGCTCTGAGACGGCCCCGGGAGGAAAAATAAGCTCTAAGGTTCCAGTAGAGTTGGTAGCTGTGCCCCCTTCCGGGGTGATAGTTGTTACCTTTGGATCTAAGGGGGTAAGATAGACGGGATCAACTGAGGTGTCCCGGGTTGAGACAACCTCGGCCCGTCTCTGGGCATAGGTATAGCCGGACTTGGTA
>JBFMAK010000012.1 GCA_040755695.1 Candidatus Diapherotrites archaeon
CTGTCAAGGGCCACGAGATTCTGAACGGAGACGGACTCGGGAACCGCGCGCTGGCGGCCATCAGAACTGCGCGGTGATGGCCACCAGAACTGCGCGCGTTCAAGCCAGCGGCTCCACCCCCTTTCCGTTCGTCGCCTGCTGAAGCCGCACGCTGTCGCCGGTGGTGACGCAGACGTGGGCATGGTGGAGAAGGCGGTCAACCGTCGCCCCGGCGAGTGTTTTCGGCATCAGCTCGTCGAAACCGGACGGGTGCAGGTTGGACGACACGGCCACCGACCGTTTCTCATAGGCGGCGTCCACGAGGCGGTAGAGGCCCTCTGCTGCGTCGGGGCTCACCGGGAGCAGCCCCACGTCATCAATAACGACGAGCTCGGACCCCAGGATGCGTGCCACCGCCCGGGCGACGCTGTCGTCGGCCCGGTGGCGACGGACGAGGGCACCCAGGTTATCGAGGGCGAACCAGGCCACCTTCATGCCCGCCTCCACCGCCAGCTGGCCCAGGGCTTCGAGGAACATCGTCTTGCCCGTGCCCGACGGCCCGCACACGACCAGGTTCTCCCGCCTGCGCACCCATTCCAGAGTGCGCAGGGCGGACTGGGTGGGAGCGGGGATCGACGACGCGGCGGGGTCCCAGGACTCGAAGCTCTTGCCGGCAGGGAAGGCGGCGGCCTTGCGGCGGGTGGCGAGGGAGGACCGTTCCCGCCCGGCCAGTTCCTCGGTGAGCAGGGACCGCAGCACCTCGGCCGGCTCCCAGCGCTGGGCCCGGGCGGTGGCGATCACCTCGGGGGCGTGGCGGCGGATGTGGGGCAGGCGCAGCCGGCGCAGCAGCGCCTCGATGTCCTCGGCCAACGGCGGGGGCTCCGGCGTCCTCATGATGCGACCGCCGCGGTCAGGGCCCGGCTGTGCCGGGCCAGGGTCTCGAGGACGACGTCGCCGGCCTCGGGCCCGCCGCCGTGGTCGCCGAGGCTGGCGGTGACCGCCGGAGGCGCGTCGGTGAGCCACTCGGCGATGTGATCGACGACCTCGGCCAACTCGGCAGCGTCGAGGACATCCACACTGACGACCGGGTGCTCGGGGCCCCCTCCGCCTTCCAGTTCGGCGGCGGCCACCAGCTCGGAGCACTCGGGACACTCGCCACCCGGCCCGACCTTGGAGCAGAACAGGTTGCACTCCTCACAGCGGCGCTCCAGCGAGCGGGTGCCGCAGGAGCCGCACTCCCACACGACGCTCATCGGCCGAAGCCTTCCCAGGCGGAGGTGCCGGGCTGGAGGGTGTGCTCGTCGCCGGCGCTGCGGGCATCGCCCACGCCAGCCGAGGCGTGATGGGCGATGATCGAGGCCAGGTCGCCCTCGGCGAAGCGGCCCATCACCGCAGCGTGGCCCAGGGCCCAGTCCACCGTCGCCGTCCCGTGCAGCGCCCCCAGGGCCACGGCCTCGGCCATCTTGGGGCGGGGCCTGCTCACGCCGGCCTCCCCGGCGGCGCTCAGCCACAGCGCCGCCCCCGCCCCCAGGGCCAGGAATGCGGCATCGGCGTCGTTTGTGGCCCGCGGGGTGCGGTGCAGCGGTCCCTCCGGGGTGGGCCCGAAGTGCTCGTCGAGGTGGCGGGGGTTGCCCGGCGTGGTCCGTTCGTGGCGGGCGACCTCGACTGCGCCGCCCTTGCCCACGTGGGTGATGACGATGTCCTCGCCGTGGGCCCGGGCCCAGACGGTCTCGCCCCGCAGGCGGTGGGGCACGGAGTACTCACCGCCCTCATGGGCGATGACGGGGGTGTTGGCCCCCACGGTGCGGGTGACCCCGAAGGCGGCGGTGTAGGCCCGCTCGGGCAGGCGGTGCAGGCGGTGGCGCTCCTCGGCCAGCATCTCCACCGGGGGCCGCCGGGTCACCCGGTGGTCCCGGGCGTTGACTTCGGTGCAGAAGGCGTCACAGGCCGCCTCCAGGGCGGCGAAGCTTTCATAGGCGGGGAGCAGGTTGGCGTCGGTGGGCACCAGGTCGGCCTTGGCCACCCGGACCGTGGCCTCCGAGCCCCCCTTGGACTCGGGGTCGGCCACGACACAGGTGGCGATGGTCAGTCCGTAGAAGCGGGCGGCGGCGACCATCTCCGGGTTGCGGATGGCGATGCGGGCCACGTGGGTGGTCGTCACCGTCTTCTCGTTGTCGGTGAGGGCGTAGGTGGGGCAACCGCCGAAGCGGCGCAGGGTGGCGTCGATGCAGGCGATGACGCTGGGCAGGGACTTGTCCCAGATGGCGATGACCACCCGGAACCGCGACCACGACAGCCAGGCGCAGAACAGCACCGTCGCCCTCCCGCCGATCACGGGGCCGTCGCCGAAGTCGTACTGGAACCACATCCCCGGCTCGGGCACCCACGGCCGGTAGATGCGCCGCCGGCCGTTGCGAAAGGCCAACTTGGCGGTGGCCACTGCCCGGCGGGTGGTGCGCTCCGAGCCGGTGTAGCCGAGGTCCACCAACCTGTCATGCGCTATGTCGGCGCGGATCTTGGCCTTCGAGGCCTCCACCCATTCCTCCAACTTGACGAGGAACGGGTCGATCAGCTGGTCGCGCCGGGCGGGCGTCTCCAAAGTCCCGGTGTCTCGGGCCGCCACCCAGTGGGCGACGGTGTTCGGTGAGCAACCGGCCAGCTCACCGGCATCTCGGAAACTGCGGGTCAGGTCGAACGCTTCAAGAATCTCCATGATCTCCTCGTCAGACTTCACGTGCTTCTCCTCGGTGGTTGGGTGCTTCAAGCACGCCCATCACACCGGGGAGGAGCGTCCCGGCGGTGGACCCACCGGGACAACGGTCAATCGATCAAGCAGATCTGGTGGCCGCCACCGCGCAGTTCTCGTGGCCGCCAGCGTTCAGTTCTTTGGCCGTCTCCGTTCAGGATCTCATGGCCGCTGACA
>JBFMAK010000013.1 GCA_040755695.1 Candidatus Diapherotrites archaeon
TGTCAAGTATCAGCTTTATTCCCCACCCCGGTATCAGATTTATTCCCCACTTTTTCCAGGTTAAATTATAAAACTCGTCCTGAAGCTTTGTCCATAATTATCACAAAATAATTTCACCCCCTTCTTCAAGTTTAATCCTTTTGAGTTGAAACAACCCAATACCATACGTTGTCTTTGCCTTCAAAAATCGATTGTAGGGCAAATATGAAAGCTGTTTTTCCCTCTATTTGCCCTTTTCCCCATTATTTTGACTCTTTCCCTTGTTTCTATATGATTCACCAGTCATTACAATCTGATAGGCATTATGGGCAATCCTGTCCATTACAGAGTTGGCAATAATAGGGTCTGGGAATAAGCCATGCCAGTCCTCAACAGTTCTATTGCTGGTAAAGATTATGGAACGCTTCATATACCTCTCGCTTATTACCTCATAGAAGTCATCTGACTGAGTAGGGGTTAAGGGTTTAAGGCCAAAGTCATCAATGATAAGAAGTTGTACTGTGGCAAACTGCTTTATTCTATCTTCCAATGTATTATCTGCTCTGCCACCATTAATGTAACGGAACATCTTAACTGCCTTGGTAAAGAGGACATCATAACCCATACGGCAGGCTATATGTCCAAGGCCCTGAGCTATATGGGTCTTTCCCACACCAACAGGTCCCATCAGAAAGATATTCTCCCTCCTGTCAATATAGATACAGTTTGCCAACTGCTTTATCTTCTTTGCAGGAATCTGGGGATTAAAGGAGAAATTAAAACCCTCAATTGTCTTTTCCTCTTCAAACCCTGCCTTCTTTAATCTCCTTAAGAGCTGTTTGGACTGGCGCCTCTCATACTCATCCTCTATCAGGGTCATCAGGAAGTCCAGATATCCACTGTTACTGTCTTCTGCCTGTTTCAATCTTACATCTAAAGTCTCAAGCATCCCTGTTAACCGTAGTAGTTTCAGTTTGTTCATTAACTGTCCATCTATGTTCATTGTATTTTTCCCTCCTTTAGGACGTTGATATTTCATCTACGTCCTTTATGTGGTTAAAATATTTCGAGGGTCTCAAAAAAGGAAGCCCTTTTGGGGAATTTACAGCCTCTCTTGCCGTGTCTTCATTAGCAATAGGCAGAAGATAGAGCTTCTTATCAAGGACCCTCCTAATTGTGCTCATGCGATAATCCTCATAGAAGAGACAACGTTTACAGGTGAGAGCCAATGCCTCTGAGCCGTGCTTGTCTGCAAGTCTGAATATGGCTTGCACCTTTCGGAGATTCCTGTATGCGTGCTCTGCCATAATCTTTTCAACCAGCTTGCTTACATATTCTCCATACCTTAATGCCTCTTTCTGGTAGTAACCTCTGGTATTAAGTAAGTATCTTGACTTCTCAGGGGGGTAATCCCTTTCATCGGTTACCCGTATACCTGGCCTCTTTGCCCTCTGATGGGTCTTTATCAGCTCTCCGTCATAGAATATCTGCACTGCATATACTCCGCCTCTCACCCACACCCTCTTTCCAACAAATCTGGTGGGCAGTGAATAATAACTACTGTCAAAGACGATGTGATGATCAGGATGTACCTTTGCCTCCTTCCACAGAGGTATCTCAAATCTCTCCAGGGGAAGGCCCCTGAGTTGAGACTGCTCCTCTTCCTGAAATACCTCATAGGGCCTCCTCTTTGTCGTCCCATGAACCTCCATTGCATAATCGTACAAACACCAGTCAGAAACCTTGCTGTTAGCTTCCCTAATATCCCTGAAATCTACTGATGACAAAAACTGCTGCCTTACTACCGGGATTTTCCTCTCAACTTTTCCCTTATGAGAGCCTTCTCTTATCTTTGCTGGATCTATTATGAAGCCATAATGCTTTGCACATTCTGCATATGCCCTATTGAATATTGGATCATAGGTGTTTGGCCTCAGTATCCCTGACTTCAGATTATCCAGTATTACCCTCTCAGGAACTCCTTTAAAGAACTCAAATGCATTAATGTGACACTGCACCCATGTTTGCTGCCCCTGGTCAAATACAAACTCTACATAGGGAAGGCGACTGTACGAAAGGGTCATTACAAAGATATGTGCTCTTCTCATCTTCCCTGTATCAGGGTCATACATCAGACCGGCAGAGCCAAAGTCAACCTGTGCCTCCTCTGCTGTCCTTACCTCAATACGTAGACAGCTTCTTGGGGGTTTTGGATATTTGATGTTCATGTACCTTTGGAAGCTGCAGTAGCTGAGGGAATAGTCATAATCCCTCTTCAGTATTCTGTAAATCTGTTTGGGCTTCATGTAGGGCTTTAATCTGAGCTTCTCTATGGTGCTCTGGTATTCTGCTGTCTTTTTGTATGAGGGTGATGTATCAAGGGGGGTCTTTAATTCCCTCTGTATCTTCCCTGCCAGTTTCAGATAATACTCATATGGCTGGTTCTCCATCTCCCGCTTAAATCCTTGCTTCTCTGCCAGTGCAATATACTTCCTTATCGTTTTGCGCGCTAATCCAACTGATCGTTTAATCTGCCTTATATTCCTCCATCTGTGCCATTGATACAGAACTTCTACCAATTCCTCCATCCTTATATCCCTCCTGGCCATAAGACCTCCTGCTTATATGAGTTTTGCAGGAAATCTTATATCACTATTGTGGAAAAAGTGGGGAATTACTTTGATACTAACTGGGGAATTATTCTGATACCAGGTGGGGAATTA
>JBFMAK010000014.1 GCA_040755695.1 Candidatus Diapherotrites archaeon
CCAGGACTCCTGACATAGTGCGCTGAAAGCCCTGGTGGCGAGGGCCCCATCCATCATCTGAGGCCGCCGAGCGACGATAATAGATGATGTCGAGTGCTGCGGTCCTGGTGGGTGCTGGACTGGCGAGCGTGCGCCGGGGCCAGCCATTGCCGCTTCGCCCTGCCGGGTCCGTACGGGTGTCCGACGCCGCCGACCTGGTCGAGAACGACGAGGGCGGGGCGGTGTTCGTGTGGGGGATGGCGGTGTCGTGCTGGGACGCCGGCGACGTCGTCGGCCGCCGCCTGGCGGCGGTGCAGCTGGTGGCGACCGGCGCGGCCACCCAGGTCGAGGTGGGCGCCGGGTTCGACGTCGGCGAGGCGACGGTGCAGCGGTGGATCGCGGCTTGGCGCCGCGACGGCATGGCCGGCCTGGTGCCGGCGCGGAAGGGACCGAGGCGACCCTCCAAGCTGACGGCGGAGATGGTGGCGGGGATCCGGGCGCTGCGGGCCGGCGGGGCCTCGATGGACACGATCGCCGAGGCGACGGGCGTGAGCCGCAACTCGGTGTCGCGGGCGCTGGCCGAGGCCCCGACGGGGACGGCGGGGCCGCCTCCGGTCGGCGACGCCGCCGAGGGGGCGGCGCTGACGCCGCTGGCCCGCCCGGCCCCTCGTGACCAGGAGCGCCAGGCGGCGCGCCGGGGCGAGCTGGCCGAGGCCCCGCCGGTGATCTGCGAGGGGGCGTCGCTGCCCCTCGTGGGGGCGCTGCTGGTCCTGCCGGCGTTGGCCGCGACCGGGCTGCTGGCGTGTGCCGAGGAGGTCTACGGCAAGGCGAAGGCGGCGTTCTACGGCGTGCGGTCCCTGGTGCTCGCCATGGTCTTCGCCGCCCTCGTGGGCGAGGCCCGGGCCGAGGGGCTGACCCGCCTCGACCCCGTCGACGTCGGCCGCCTGCTCGGGCTCGACCGGGCGCCGGAGGTCAAGACGCTGCGCCGGCGCCTCGAGCACCTGGCCCGGGCGGGGCGGGCCGACCGGTTGATGGCGGCGCTGGCCCGCCGCCACGTGGCCGCCCGCCCCGACGCCACCGGCGTGTTCTACGTGGACGGCCACGTGCGGGCCTACCACGGCGGCGCCGAGATCGGAAAGGCCCACGTGACCCGCATGCGGCTGTCCATGCCGGCCGCCGTCGACACCTGGGTGGCCGACGCCTTCGGCGACGGCGTGCTGTGCTGGACGGCGCCGCCGCCGGCGTCGCTGGTCGGGGAGCTGGCCCGGGTGGCCGCCGCCGTCCGCGACCTGGTCGGCCCCGACCGGCGCCCCACCATCGCCTTCGACCGGGGCGGGTGGAGCCCCAAGGCCTTCGCCGAGATGGCGGCGGCCGGCTTCGACGTCCTCACCTACCGCAAGCAGCCCTTCACGGCCGAGGCCCGCCGCGCCTTCGCCGAGCACACCCACACCGACGAAGCCGGCAAGGAGCACCACTACCTGCTCGCCGACCGCCGGGTCCGCATCGCCTACCGGGACGGTTCGCGCAAGCGCCTCTTCGCCTGCCGCCAGATCACCCGGCTCGACCCCGCCACCGGCCACCAGACCCACGTCGTCACCACCCGCACCGACGCCGCCGCCGTGGTGGCCCACGCCATGTTCTCCCGCTGGCGCCAGGAGAACTTCTTCCGCTACCTGCGGGCCCACTACGGCCTCGACGCCCTCGACAGCTACGCCACCGTCGCCGACGACCTCGACCGCAGCGTGCCGAACCCGGCCAAGAAGCCCGTCGGCGCCCGGGCCGCCGAGGCCCGCCGTCGCCTGGCCGACATCGAGGACGGCCTCCCCGGGCGCCTCCCGGCCGAGCTGGCCGCGGCCCACGCGGAGGCCGTCGCCTACGTCGAGGGGCTGACCGCCGACGCACGCGCCGTCCCCGCCCGGGTGCCCCTCGGCGAGCTGCACCCCGACGCCGTCGTCCACCACGGCGAGCGCAAGCGCATCCACGACGCCGTCCGTATGGCCACCTACAACGCCGAGTCCGCCCTGGGCCGACTCCTCGCCCCCCACTACGCCCGGGCCGACGACGAGGCCCGCAGCCTGCTGCGCGAGGCGCTGCGCAGCCCCGCCGACCTCCAGGTCGTCGGCAGCGAGCTCCACGTCCGGCTCAACGCGCTCTCCGCGCCCCGCCGGACCCGGGCCGTCGCCGCCCTCTGCGCCGAACTGAGCTCCACCGACACCGTCTATCCCGGCACCGACCTCGTCCTCCGCTACAGCGTCAAGGCGCCCTGAGCACCTCAGGGACTATGGCGCGTAGGTCAGGAGTCCTGGA
>JBFMAK010000015.1 GCA_040755695.1 Candidatus Diapherotrites archaeon
TTCAAGGATTTATAAGGGGGAGAAAATTTGACTCTACGGTTAGCGAAAGCGAAAGTCAAGTTTGAAGTTGTAAAGCCATGGGATGCGGGGATCGACGTTTTCTTGGGCGAGGCGGGAGGGGAGATGTTCATAGTGATGGCGAAGCGAATCGGAGAGAGGGGCGTTGTAATAGGTAACCAGAAGAGTATCGCCAACCACTCGTACATCGCCTTCCAGGCCGGTAAAAAGGCTGCGGGCGAGATGGGGAGCATCCCAGGAAGCCACGGGAGTCCCCAAGCGTTGGCGAAATTGATGAATGACGGTCTGAGCCAGGAGGGCGCAGGTCATCTGCCCGTAGCGAATGTGCAGATTATAGGTTCCGGCCCGTTTCCATCCGAGGGCTTGATGGGCGTTGAAGAACTCTTCGATATGCCAGCGATCCGGATAGTCTTCGACGAGCAATTGCAGTTCATCGCAATCCTGGGTGGAGAGAAAGCCGTGGAATTGATATTCGCTCGGTTTTTCCCCGCAGCGCTGCACGATCTGAGTCAACGGTATATCCGGCGCTTTGGCGAAATGAAACGGGAGTTTGGCGGTGGCGAGTCCGGCCCACCGCGCGGTAAAGGCCTCGGGGGGAAGGCGGCGCATATCCCGTTGGAAGGCGCGTCGGTCGGGAATGGGGGTGATGAGGATAAAAGGCGTGCGTTCCTTCACGAACCGGAAGAGTTCGATGGAGAAATGTTCTTTATCAGCCAGAAGAAAAATGGGGTGGGAAGGAGAGGGAAAGATCGCCATGACGAGAGCAAGGAGATCGAACGCGCCTTGGGCGGCGGTTTTGGAAGAGGAACCGATGGTCATGGCGACGGGTTGGCAGGTATCGATGTCCAGACAGAAGAAGGTTTGCAAGGTTTTGACGGAGGCGTCCGCGGGCGCATGACGATGCTGACGAACATGGCGTTGGGTATGACTTTCCAGGTGATGCGGATCGATCGCCAAGGCGCGCCCCGGAAAATGGCCGCTGGCTCGGCGAAGGCGTCCCAACAGGATTTGAACCTGCTGAGCCTGCTCCACCGTATGCGCATGGAGCAGGTCGTGCACGGCTTGATCGCTGGCCAGAAACGGCAAGCCGTTCAGCAGCGCGAAGCCCCGATGGGTCAGATTGCGCGACTCGCGAAGCCCCGTGGCGCATAAGGCCGCCTCGTGAACCAACTGGAGCGCCAGGCGAGGATGCACGGTCTCGGGGGCTTGGCGCGTCCATCCGGCCAGGATATCCCAGGTTCCCAGCCGCAGGTGCTCCGGAACCAACAGCCAGAGCCCGACATGGGTATCGGAAACCTTATCGGCCAGGAGTTGCCGCACGTGGCGTTCCAGGGCTGGGGGATCGCAAGGGACTTGGCCGCGCCGGGCGCGCGTCCGTTGAATTTCAACGGAAATCGCTTCCGGTTGAAACGCATGGAGTTTTTTTTTGCAGCCCGTATTCGGCGAGAATGCGTTCGACGCTGCGGAGGCTGATGGTCGCGCCGGTTTGATGCAATTTCTGGGCGATCACCGCCGCCGAAGCGTCCGGATCCAAAAAGCGATGACGAATGACTTGGCGAACAACGGATTCCGTGCGCCGGTAATGCGTGCGCGGCCCCCGCTTTTGGCTCAATAAAGCGGCGGCGCCTTGTTCGCGGAAAAGGTGGAGCAATTGAAAATAGCGCTGTTTGGAGTATCCGAATTTTTGGGCGGCGGCGGTCGCTCCCAATCCTTCGCATTCGCCTTCATAGAGCATGGCGAATTTGAGGGTGATTTCATCTTCAACAGGAAATTCGAGAGTTCCGGCGGGACCTTGCAAAAAAGAGGTTTGGTCTTGAAAATGAATCATGGATTTTCTCCTTTTGGATGGGAAGAATGAAGAAGAGAATACCAGAAAAACCACAAATGGTCAAATAAAATATGGCGGTAAAAAGGGGAAAAAGAGGCAAGAGGAAAGACGTTGTACGTATTTTTTATGGAATATTTAGTGCAATAAAAAATGGATCGGATTTATTCCGCCATATTTAATTAGACAAAAATCGGGGTTGGTGTAAATAACCTAGTAAAAATATCCATCAAGATACGAACAAACTCCCCCAACAGTCCAATTAATTAGGGCTTATAAATCCTTGA
>JBFMAK010000016.1 GCA_040755695.1 Candidatus Diapherotrites archaeon
CCCCCTCGTCAAACCGTACGTGAAGTTTTCCTTCATACGGCTTTCCTATATAATTTGTATAAAGCATTCACAGTTTTCAGTCATACGCAAATTTTGTAACATTAATTAAGCCCCAATGCTTAACAAGTTTTTCATGAGCGTCCCAGCTATAACGCTTACATCCACGTTGACTTTTTCTTTCAAAGTACTTTTTAAGTCTGCGTCCAAGATAATGCTGAAGCTTGAATGTAGTTCTTTTTATGTTACTGGCTTTTGGGATTTTATAGTAATTCAACCAGCCCCTTACTCTCACATTCAATCCTGCAACTACTTCAGCTATCCGAAGATGCCTTCTTCCCCAGAGATATTCTCTTATTAGTTCTCTGAGTTTCTTCTCAGACTTTTTACTTGGTATTATATTCCAGTATTTCTGCCCCGTATTATATAGGCTTCTATCATACCGAAATGTGAACCCCAAAAAGTCAAAGCTTTCTTCGGTTGCTTGCTTTATCCGGGTTTTTTCTTTATTTAGTTCCAACTCCATCCTACCAAATATATTCTCTATCCTTGTTATCACCTTATCTGTTATCTTCCTTCCCATTATCACAAAGTCATCTGCATACCGAACTATGTATATGCCCAGCTTCCTGAACTCCCCTTGCATCTTGTTGATTATTCTATCAACTAAATTTAGGTAGATGTTCGCAAGCAGTGGTGAGATTACTCCGCCTTGCGGCGTTCCGAGTTTACTTCTCTTACCACCTGTTATCTTGTTCCCTTCTTTTACCGGAGACTTTAACCACATCTTGATTAGCTTGATGATGTTCTTATCGCTGATTCTTTCCTTGATTACTATCATCAGCTTTTCATGGGGAATATTATCAAAGTAACTCCTTATGTCTGCATCCAGTACGGTTGTCCTTCCTGCTTGCAGATGTTTCTTGATTGCTATTATGGCATCCTTTGAACTTCTCTTTGGTCGGAATCCGTATGAACTATCCTCAAAATCCGCTTCAAAGATTGGTTCTATTACCATTTTGCAACTCATTTGTACTATTCGGTCTTTGATTGTGGGTATTCCCAACGGTCGCATTTTTCCGTTTGCCTTCGCAATGTACACTCGTTTCACCATCGAAGGTTTGTAGGTGTGGGTTGCCAATTCCTCTCTGATTTCTTCAAGATAGTTTTCCACTCCTATCGCTTCTATTTGTTCGAATGTAATTCCATCTACTCCCGGTGCTCCTCCGTTTTGTTTTACTCTCCGATATGATTCTCTCAGGAAATAGTCTAATCGAACCTTATCATAGAGAACGTAGAACTTAAAGCCTTTTTCCTGTTTGGCTTTCATATATAGCTTTCGCTGGAAGATTCGTACTCGTTCATTGTCACTGCCGTTATTTCCTTGTGGGCTATGCTTCACCTCTGGGTTTCCTTTGGTAAGTTCCAACCTTGTTGGGATAACTTTCAGTTCCATTGAACCCTCGTTTGTAGAGTTTTCCTCAATCCGTTTTTACTCCTTTTCTTTGAAAGCATTTGTATAGTAATGCCCCTTCCCTTCTTCTGAGTTTTGTTGTCTCAGCTATCTTCAGTACTATGGGCATATCCGACTGCTTGCATGCCATAGAATAATTTCGTCTTCACTTATATATTCTATTTTAGGTTGCTCTCCTCAACATACAAGCTCTCCCACGTTCATAATATTACCTTTTGTGAACTCGCCATCAGTCACAACTCCGTCAGCTTCTGATATTGCACATTTCTATTTCTTCATACCAGATTCCAGGCTACTTCCGACAGCATAGCATCGCCAACTGAAATTTCTTATCGAAGCTATCTCCTGTTCACCTATTGGTTACGGCTCTTTCACTGATTTGGAAAGCTTCAAGAATTATTGTCGCCATTAATTCCTGTTTCTTCATCTTCCTGCCCGAATAGAAAATTGGCAAGGTTGGATTTTCACCAACTTGCAATATTACGCTTCGTGGCGCAC
>JBFMAK010000017.1 GCA_040755695.1 Candidatus Diapherotrites archaeon
CAGTTATAAAGGCCGCCGATTCCTTGTGTAGTAAGGGCTCGGCGGCCTTTTAGTGTTACAAAAAGTTGTTGCTTAAATCAGGTTTTTTTCGTGGCCCCCAGAATTTTTTTAATGTCCCCTAATCTAAGATACTTGCGGCTGAGATCTACGCCGAGCGTTTCGGTGATCGCTTTTGTGATCTCATCGGCGTGGTCGAAGACATACCAATTTTCTTCGAGGCGGCTTCCTGATGACTTGTTCAGGCTTTCCACGATCCTTGGGATCGGGTATTTGTTTCCGAGGCCCTGCGCCAACAGGCGGACGATAACAAGCGCGACGAAACAGATAAGGAAATGCGCCTGTATGTGGTCATTGCGCGAAAGATAAACAGGGCGGGCTTCAAGGTCGCTTTTCGTGACTTTGAACGCCTCTTCGATGCGCCAGAGCCCGCGATAGATTTCGACGATCTCCTCGTCACTCTTCTTCCACTCGCTGGTGACGATGGCGTAGTAGCCATCGAATTTTTCTTCCTCGCGCAATTTCTTCTCGTCGAATACGGGCTTTTGTTTTGTGGTCATGATCTCACCCGTATCCGGGTCGAAAACAAGATTTTTCACGTATTTCGCCGCACCGTAGGAGGTGGCCTTGTTGTATCTTGAAGGACTCTTTACCAGTTCCCGGGCTTTCAAGAGGGCGGGTTCACGGTCGGCCTTTGCTTTGCGGTCGTAGTCGGCGCTGTAAAACACGACCTGCTTTTCGTCAATGCGGACCTTGCTTCTGCCCCCTTTCGCATTGCTGACGGCAATTTCGCGCGGATACAGCCTGGACTTGATTTTGTGATCGCCGCCGATCTGCCGGTACCCCGATCCGTCCAGGACGTAATCTTTAATTTCCTTGTTTCTGCCGCGCACAGTTTGCGAATAGACATACCCATCGCCTCGGGCAAGGCAAAACGCGATGTTGTCCGCCGTGTTGACCCCCTTGTCCGCGACAACGATGGTACGGCCGACCTCGTAATCTTTTTTCACTTTAGCCAAAATTGGCATCAGGGTCTCGCAGTCATTGGTGTTGCCCGGGAAAAGATCATACGAGACAGGGATGCCTTTTGTGTCCATCAAAAGCCCCATCTGCACGATCGGGTCCGGACGGTGCTCTTTGGACACGCCTTTTCTTTTCATCTCGTCCTGCCTGTCGGTCTCGAAATAGTAATTTGTGACGTCGTAATAAACCAGTTCGGTGCTTCTCCCGAATTTATTTTTCATCTGCCGGTGCAAATAAAGCTGCAGGCCGTCCTTAAAAGTGACGGCCTGCGTGAGGCAGCGGTAGACGTCGTCCAATGAGAAATCCGTGTTCTCAAAGTAGCGGCCTTTCTCCTCGTAGGTTTTTTTCTTGGACGCGGGGGCAAGGATCCGGGAGAAAACGAGGAGCTTCATGATGTTGTTTGTGTTGAATTCCGACTTAAACGATCTGGAGTTGTTGTAAAAGAAAGTGTGGAGGCCAAGTTCGTGGTAGGGTTTGCTGAGCGCGGCGTAGCCGATGTTTTTTCGGTTGGCTGGGCTTTCCGTCAGAGTCTCTTCGGGATTGAGACTGATCGCGACCGGCTGTTTTTCCAAAGCCGCTTTTTTGTTCATGTCCTCGACGACGCTTCTAAAATGGGCGATGGGATCCGGGTACTCCTTTGCGAGCACCTCGAGATATCCGAGGGATTTGACCGTTTTGTGCCGGACTTTTTTTGTCACGGGGTCTCTGTAGCCCTGAACGATTGACAGATAACAACGGCCGTTGCTTTTGCCCA
>JBFMAK010000018.1 GCA_040755695.1 Candidatus Diapherotrites archaeon
GATTTTGACCAAAGTTTTATGAAGAATGAACATAAACAGAGATAGCCAGTATGAAGACTTGGGCATGAACAATGCCAAGGGGCAGCGATGAGAGCGTGTGGTTGTTTGGAAGTTTTTTGGTTAAAGGTTCTTTGACAAGCTGGAAGATCAGGCAGACATGGCGAGGATTTTGGCCCAGCTTCCTTGGATGGTCGAGATGGGCTTGAGTTCGGGGATTTCGATGGGGACTTTGTAATTGAGCGCCATGTGGGGTCGCAGGAAGTTGTAATGCGTCACGATGAGGGTGACGAGCGCGACGGCACCGTTGAAGGATTTGAATCCGGAAGCGGGCCGGGTATGGTATTTGATGGTTCGGTTGAGACGTTCAATGAGCTGTTTGAACGGTCTGAATTCTGCCGATATTTGGTCGAGGTTTTGGAGTCCGATGACTTGTTTCAGTGTGATTTGATGATCTTGGTCGCGTTTCTCGTTGAGGAACAAGGCTCCTGCGACGTAGGCTGGGTTGCCGTCAGTGATGAGCGTGAGCTTCTGGTTGGGATCGGCAGTGCGGATGGCTTCGTTCATGGCAATGGTAGCGGGGAGAGTTTCGCGGTTGTCCGCGACGTGGTAGGCCGCAATCGAGTGATTCTTGGATGAGATGAACAGGAAGATGTACGCCCATTGTCCGAGGATTTTGATATAGGTTTCATCGCCGGCGGATTCGTTGTCGACGGGCCCTTTGAACTTCATGTTGAACTGGTGGCAATGGTACGCGGCGGCTTCGGCGTAATTCAGGACGGTCTGACGGGAGACGGTGACATTGAAGACGACGCGCATGATGTAGGCGGTTTTACGGGCGCTTAAGGCGAATGAGACAAAGAACGACAGGATCAGACCAAGG
This sequence comes from Candidatus Diapherotrites archaeon, assembly GCA_040755695.1. NCBI lineage: Archaea > Nanobdellati > Candidatus Iainarchaeota > Candidatus Iainarchaeia > Candidatus Iainarchaeales > Candidatus Iainarchaeaceae > Candidatus Iainarchaeum > Candidatus Iainarchaeum sp. Next base: position 881 of record JBFMAK010000018.1, read on the forward strand.
ACATTGGGGGAGTTATATATTTTACGAATATCGACGGTGGGCTTGAGCGGTGAGGCGACGACGAGATCCTTGGCCTGGAACAGATATTCGTTGTAGGTGTAGCAGATCTTGAATTGGGAAGATTTTAGTTTTTGTAAGGTCGCTTCCGCGGGGTTGAGTTGCTTGAGCGCGTTAAGACGGTATGGACAATTGTCATTGCTGCATTTGTGAATAATGGCGTCGAGGCGGGTCTTCCAGCGAAACAATGCGCCGTGGCAATGCGGACAATAATATTTGGCTTTGGCCGCTCTTTTATAACGATTATCGGCTTGGAAGTTCGACGAGCAGATTTTGCAGCGCAGCTGAGATCGTTCTTTGCCATTGTTGTAATACAGATATTGGTGCGGGGCCCTGCAGAACGGGCACTGTTCGGTCTGCGGGACGGGTTTCCCGTCACGAATCTTGACCGGCTTGAGCGGCCGGCCGTGTTTGGCCTGATGAGCCTCGAGCAGCGTCTGGTAATCTAAATTTTGTTCTTTTTTTTAGCGGGTTCCGTTAACGGCGGTGTCGGGTCAACGGTAAACGCGCGATAGTTCGGATGCTGTTCTTTGAATACGTCTTTCGGCCTCGACGGGAATTCTTGACGGCTCTTTAAGACATCCGAAAGTTCTTTGATGATTTTTTCGATCTGTTCTCGGTTGAATCTTGAACAGATCCAGACAACAAAACGAGAGATCTGGTCCATGGCAAGCGCCTCCTTGGAAAACAGAATAATCGCTTCCCCGTGGGGAGGCAAGCTCAATAATCAGAACTCTTTGTAAAAACAGAAGATAAGAATATTTAAAGTTAAAACTTTGGGCAGAACG
>JBFMAK010000019.1 GCA_040755695.1 Candidatus Diapherotrites archaeon
CCGTCGTCCCGATGCCGACGTTGCCGCCGAGTCCATTCAAGACCAAATTCCTATAAGAACTCCCTTGGTCTGTCGCAAAAATGTATCCATATAAACTTGTCGTATCATAACCCAAAACCATTTTCTCTGTCCCATCTGTCGCGCCAGCCAACTCTAAACTTCCTGAACTACTGTCTGAGAATATTCCATCTTTTACAACGCTCAATTTTCGGCCCGGTCCCGTCGTCCCGATGCCGACGTTGCCAGTATTGGCTACATACAAACTCGGGGCAGACACAGAGGTGGAAGAAGAAACCACGAACTTGGGCTGTTCATACTGGTCAGAGACGATTCTGGTAGAGGTGGCCAGCACCACACCAGTTAAGTCCCAGGGGGTTGAGGTAGCGACCGAGAATCTGCCCGCCACTCGTAGGTTGGCATCAATGGTAGAAGAAGCCCTCACAAAGATACCAGCTTGAGTAGAAGTGGGCGTTAAGGCAGTGCCTGACAGGATTGATTCCCATGCTCCTCCAGTACCATAGCCAAGGTTGGTAAGAGTAATACTACCAGCACCATTGGTAATGGCAATGCCAGAACCAGCTGTTAAGGTGGCAGCTACTGGTGCAGCACCAGTTGAGCCAATCAACAGCTGGCCATTCGTTAACGTGGTGGCGGTGACAGGTGAGGTGCCATTGCCGATTAAGATACCGTTGGCAGCGAGAGTAGAGGCGCCTGTGCCTCCGTGAGCCACAGCAAGGTCATTGGTTAAGGTGAGGGTATCAATAAGGGATGAGGTGGCGTTAAGCGTAGCGATGCGGGCGTCACTTAAGGTGGTGAGGCCTGACAAGGTTGAGCCTGTGTACACAGTTAAGGTACCAACATTGGTGGAGGTAGCGTTTAAGGTAGCTGCTCGCACATCTCCAGAGAAGATGTAGGAGCCGGTGCCCGTATCACCAGAGTTTAAAAGATAAAGATCATCAATGGTCACATCCCCAGAGCTGACCGTAAAGTAGGAGTCATTGAACGAGGCCACACCTTTCACTGACGTTGAGGCATCCTGATAGGCAGTAGAACCAGCTGCAGTTAAGCGTCCTTGGCTATCCACCGTAAAGGTAGGGACTTGAGAGGCAGAACCATAGGAACCAGCCGAGACTGCGGTGTTGGCCAAGCCTAAGGCTCCACTACTCACGGTCATACCTGTGCCAGTGAGGTCAGTGACATAATCAGTGCCTACGCCTAACTGGCCAGCATAGTGCGTGCCAGTGGTGGTGGCCTGACCATCTACCCTGAAATTAGCAGCCATGGTGGATGAACCCGTGACAAAGATGCCCGCCCCAGTGGAGGTGGGGGTTAAGGTATTGGTAAAGATATTTTGCCAGCTGCCTGCTGAACCCGAATCATAACCGGCCACGGTCAGAGCGCCATTGGAAATGGTTAAACCAGAGCCGGTAATATCTGTCAGATAATCAGTGCCCAATCCCAACTGACTGGAGTAAATTGTGCCGGTTGAAGTCGCGTTCCCCTCTACTTTCAGATTGCTCCAGACGAACGTTGAAGTCGCTGTCCCTTGCGGGTCAATGAGCAAATCTCCTGCTGACAAAACATTAAACGAAGCGAAGTTCGTGCTACCCGTTGTCCCATTGCTTAACCTTAATTGCTCGCTGGTTGATGACGCATGTAGTTTAGCACTGGGTGCCGTCGTCCCGATGCCGACGTTGCCGC
>JBFMAK010000020.1 GCA_040755695.1 Candidatus Diapherotrites archaeon
TTGTTAGCGCGCCAAAGTAATGGGGCGCGCCCTTGATAAAAATTGGCTCACAGGAGTATCCTCGATGTCTCTATACCGCCGAAAGGCGATCATCGGGAGACCCATATGAGCCAACTGGTAATGATGATAGCGCGGATTGACGATATTGACAATCCTGAAGAGATGACAGAGCTTTGGCGAAGTAACATGCCGATAGTCAGTCTTGCAGATGTTACGCCACAGGGATACTTGGATGGAATGGAAAGCACGGTAATGAAGATAGGCTGGGAAACCATGCGTCAGATGATGATAGAGCAATGGCGTTTGACGGATCGTCTTCTGGTGGAGCGTTTTCGCCAGGAGCATCCTGGAAGCGTTACTGGCGACGGATATGATACGTTGAAAGTAGCCAGTCGGTTGGGTGTCTTGCGATTGCCCCGGCAGGTCTGTTATCAATCGGGCGAAAAACAGCACACACTGCCTGGCAATGTGGGTTTGCCTGCCCACGAAGGTCAGGTGACGACGCGGGGATTGCAAGAGTGGGTTTGTCTGCTGGCACAGGATTTGCCATTTGGGACGAGCCAGCGATTGCTGGGTTGGATGACACATGATCCTGAAGTGATTTCCGAAACACAAGAACGGCGTTGGGTATGTAGGCATGGTCAAATCATTCGAGAGGTTGAACAAGCGGAAGTAAAGGCTCTGAACGAGCGCCCGCATCTGGGAGGACTGCAAGCCCAACTGACCCTGGCAAAGGAACCGCGTCGTCTGGCTGCCTGGCCAGCAGAATTGAACACCGCCGTGGAACTTGCACTGGCTCAACCAGATCCCTGTCCTCCAGAAGGTGTAACCAAGGAGGATTGGGAACGTGTCATGCAAGCCCGCCGTAGTGAAGCAACCTTGGATGCTGCGGATTTGAGATGTCTTGGACCCGAAGTTCAGCCGGGGCAGATCATTGCCAGTACCGACGATGTCGAAGTGCGCCGTCCGCAGAAACGTCGTTTTCTGGAGTTGCGTACGGCTTATGTACGCACCGAGCAAGGCTATCGCTATCTGAGCGGCTCGGCAACAATGGTTTTGCAGCAGTTGTATTTGCTGCTTGTACTGTGTGGCGGTGGGGTCACCGCCAAAGTCACCCTGTTGGGTGATGGAGCTCGTTGGATTACCAACTTCTTCAAAGAACATCTCGCTACTTGGGCGTTTACCGAATTGATTTTGGATTGGTATCACGCTCGCAAGAAATGCTACGACTTGACCAGCTTGATTTGCCGAGGTCGCAAAGCCAAAGATGCTTTGCTGAGTTTGCTCCTCCGTCACCTTTGGCATGGCCAAGTACAGGAGATGATAGATATTCTCGAAGAATACCGCCCACAGGCCAAAAATATCGAGAAACTCGATGAACTGATTAAATATCTTGACAATCGCCGCACCTACATTCCCAATTACCAGAAGCGCCGTATCCAGCAAAAATACATCGGCAGTGCTCACACCGAAAAAGCCAATGACCTGATCGTTGCTCGCCGCCAGAAACACCAGGGGATGCACTGGAGTGAACAAACCAGTGATGCTCTGGCTGCTCTGCGCACTTTGTTGCTCAATGGCGGCTGGGATTTGTACTGGCATGATCATCAAGTGTTACCTTTAGCCATCCCGGTGAAAACATGACTATCCCATCGGTTTGGCGCGCTAAC
>JBFMAK010000021.1 GCA_040755695.1 Candidatus Diapherotrites archaeon
TAAGGTGGTGGAGGCCGTCCGGGAGTCGGGGTTGACGGCCCGCACGGCCAAGACCTGGGGGCCGGCTCTGGTTTTCGGCAGGCTGTGGGAACGCCAGGGGCTGCCGGAGATCTTGGGGCAGTTGGCCCAGGGCCGCAGATTCGAGTTTGACGTGGAACGGGCCGCGTTCGCCCTGGCCCTGCAGCGGCTGTGTGCGCCGGGTTCGGACCTGCAAGGCTCCGGCTGGGTGCAGACCGTGGCGGCTCCGGGCCTGGAGACCCTGGCCTTGCAGCATTTTTACCGCACCACCGCGTTTTTGGCGACGGTGCGGCAAGGCCTGGAAAGAAAGCTGTTTTTTCGGGACCGGAACCTGTTCAACCAGGCCCTGGACCTGGTGTTCATCGACACCACCAGCCTGTATTGCTACCGGGACGAGGAAACGGCACTGCGCCGCCGGGGTTACTCCCGGGACCGGCGGCCGGAGCTGCCGCAACTGGTCTTGTGCGTGGCGGTGGACTCCCAGGGCTGGCCCATCGCCTGGGAGGTCTTTCCCGGCAACACCGCGGATACCGCGGCTTTGCGCCAGGTGGTGGAAAAGCTCCGGGAGCGCTTCAAGATCGGGAAGGTGGCGGTGGTGGCCGACCGGGGGATGATGTCGAAGGAGACCTTGAAGTTGCTGGCGGGCCATAAGACTGCGCCCTTTGACTACGTTTTGGGCTGCAAGCTGCGCCGCAGCAAAGAAGTGCGGGAGGAGGTGTTGAGCCGGGGCGGCCGCTACCGGAAGGTGGCGGAGAACCTGGAGGTCAAAGAGGTCCGGGTTCAGGACCGGCGCTACGTGGTCTGCCGCAACCCGAAGGAGGCCAAAAAAGACGCCCTGGCCCGGGAGGCCCTGGTGGAGAAGCTCAAAGCCACTCTGGCCCGGGAAGGGGAAAAGGGGCTCATGGGCAACCGGGGTTTTGCCCGCTTCCTGAAGACGGCGAAAGGCTCGGTACATCTGGATGAGGCGGCCCTGGCCGCGGATGCCCGACTGGACGGCAAGTTTGTCCTGACCACCAATACGGACTTGCCCGCGGACCAGGTGGCCCTGACTTACAAGAGCCTGTGGCGGGTGGAGCGGACCTTCAGGGAGCAAAAATCCACCCTGCAGGTGCGGCCCCTGTACCACCAGCGGGACGACACCTGCCTGGGCCACATCGTGGCCAGCTTCCTGGCCCTGCGCCTGGAGGTGGACCTGCAACGGCGCCTGGAGGAGCAGGGCGCAGAAGTTTCCTGGCCCGACTTGATGCGGGACTTGCAGCAGGTGCAGGCGGTAACCGTGGAGCTGGATGGTCATAGTTATCAACTGCGCACCGACCTGAAGGGCGCGGCTTACCAGGCCTTCGCCGCGGCGGGGGTCAGGCCGCCGCCCACGGTTAGCCCCCTGGAACCGCAGCCGCAACCCGACTCGCTGAGCAGCAGCGCGTAGTGGTAAAACTTTGTTCACAAGACTTAACCTATTAATAAACCAAAACTATTTTTTTGCAACTGTCGAAGATGAGTCAGAATGACAAGGAAAGTGGCTAGTGGCCAGTGGTCAGTGGCCAGTCAGTAAGGGGAAGCAGTAGCCAGTAATCGGTAATCAGTTTTTTCCATATTTCCAGCCATCGCATTAAGGACGAACACAAGGTTCGCCCCT
>JBFMAK010000022.1 GCA_040755695.1 Candidatus Diapherotrites archaeon
CAGTAACGTTGCATTAAAACCGTTGCCGGTTGTCAACCCCCAATTCGGCAACGGGCACCGGAGACACTGACTAACAATTATGGTGTATACATACAGCGTCTAAATTCCGGCAGGGCCAAAACCAAGGGGGTCTTTAAGGTAGCCCTGGTCCACTTTGCAACAACCTAAAGTATTACCGGGTCGTAGGTCAGATCATCTAGATGATCTGCCTCTCGGGCCGTCACCTGCCTTAAGGTTTCTTGGAAGATCGCTTCGTGGTTCATCCTTCGTCGGCCTTTGGAACTGGGGCCGTGCCGCTCGTAGAGCTTGCGGACGAAGGACGCGAACGAATCGTAAAGGCAGGTGCGCAGCTGCTGGACTACGGTTAGCAATGTTCCTTGAAAACCGGTCTTGATCTGTACTAACAGCACCAGGCAGTAAGTGATCAGTGCAATAATGAGCTGGTTTTCCACCGCCCGCTGGCTCAGTCCGTAGAAGTGCTTGACGCGCAAATGCTGCTTGATCCACTTGAAGAACACTTCGATCTGCCAACGGTAGCGGTAGATGTCACTGATCTCGGCGGCCGAACGTTCAAAGTCATTGGTCAGGATGATGATCGGGTTGCCGTCGGTGTCTTCGGTTTCGATCAGCCGCAAGGGGTTTTTCATCCTGCTGATGCTGTTGATGCCAAGAATAACGTGCTGATCCTTTTGGACCTTACCGTTCGGGGCTACCGGCCTTTCGGCGATTACTTCTGTTACGGCGTTGCTTTTGAGGCGGGTCACAAAAAGAACGCCCCGGTCACAGTAGCGGTCAAACAACTTGTAGTCCAAGTAGGCCCGGTCGAACACGTTCAGCGCGCCTGCTTCCTCAACGACCAGCTCTTCCATTTTGGTCTTGTCGGACTGCTTGGCCGCGGTAACGGTTGCTTGGTCCGGCAGGGCCCTCCCGTTGTGGAAGGCCAGTCTAAGATGTAGCTTGACGCCGCCCCTGGCCTTCGTAAATACGGCCCAGGGGTACCGGGAAAAACACAGGCCTACGGTGGTGGAATCGATCAGGTACAGCCGGCCGAGGGCGTTGTTGACATTATGGACACCGTATTGCTTGATATATTCTCGAATTGTGTTCCGAAAAACATCCTCGACGATTTCCGGCGGCAGACTCCGCAATCTTCGGGATAACTGAGCGGGGCTGATTGATTCAAGTTGGACCATCCGACTCAGCCGGTCATCCTTGAGACTGCCGCTGATGGCACGCAATCCCCGGAGCTGCCCCAAATGGGCGAAGACTACAAGTTGGATCAGTTGTAGGGTGGCTAGTTTCTTGGCGTACCTATCAACCCCCAGGTGGATCAAGAGATTTCGGATCGAGTCAGAGAAAACCGGGCTAAACAGTTGCATAAAAGTGGATTTTGCGGTATCCTTGTCCTGCATAGTGATCTCCCTTATGAAGAGATTTGGGCAAGGACTACCTCTAATCTCTATTATAAGGGATTTTCCTTTGTTTGTCGAGTGTTTTAGCCTGTTTTCGCCCCAATTCGTCACTTGACAACCGCATGTCATGTTTAGGCAACGCTACTGG
>JBFMAK010000023.1 GCA_040755695.1 Candidatus Diapherotrites archaeon
GAGGATGCCCCGCTGGCCGTAGAACTTGGTGACGGCCTCCACTGGTGATACTACGCCGCAGGTGTGACAGGAACGGTGGAATCGACGCTCTTTGAGGTGGCGGCCTTGATGGCCGCGGCGAGCTGTGGGAGCTGGGCGTAGCCCTTCACCCGGCGGAACTGCTTCGCTGCCTCCAGCATGCCGGCGGCCGCCCACCGCAGGCGCATGTCGCCGGGCTGCCACCGCTTCACGTTGCGGGCGTGGTCGCGAACGATCTCGATCATCGACTCCACCGGGTTGGTCGACATCACCGTGGCCAGCAACGTCCCCCGCACGCCGAGGCGGGTGACGGTGAACATCTCCGTCAGGCCCTCCCGCAGGCTGCCGGCGGCGTCGGGGTTGATCCTCTCGATCTGGGCGGCCAGGTCCCGAAGGTCCCGTTCGGCCTCTTTGGCGTCGGGGTTCTTCCAGGCCTGGCGCATCTTGCGCAGAACCCAAAGGCGCTCGGCCTCGGGCAGGTGGTCGGCAACATTCCGTTCCTTGTGCAGTCGGCACCTCTGGATGAGCGCCTTGTCGCCGAACACGTCGGTCACGGCGCTGCGTAGCGCCTTGCCGCCGTCGATGACGAACAGGATGCCGTCGCTGGCGTCGACGCCCCGGTCACGCAGGCCGCTGACCAGCCCGGCGACCACCGACTTGTTCTCCGTAGAGCCCTGCACGACCCCGAGCGGCACCTTCGTCCCGTCGGCGGTCACGCCCAGGGCGCCCACCATGGTGTGGCCGGCGAAGTCGAAGCCGTCGACGAAGATGACCAGCCACTTCGCGTCGCCGAGGGGCCGGGAGCGGAACTCCGCCAGCCGACCGGCGGTGGCGGCCACGAACCGCCGGCTGACCGAGGACTTCGACGTCGAGCTCGACTCCTCGGCTACCTCGGCGCCCACCGGCTCGAGCACCCCCTCGTAGCGCCGGGTGGACAGCCCCGCCATCATGGCCGCCACCGTGTGGGCCGTGAGCTGGTCAGCCGAGGCGAAGGTCTCGTAGGAGCCGAGGTGCACCTCGGCGCCCCTGACGCCCCGCACTCGGGGCCGGCGCACGGGCACCCGCCGCCCGCCCAGGGCGACGGTGGCGTCCTCGTGGCCGTGGCGGTAGGCGGCCCGGCCGGCGTTGTGCTTGCCCTTCGGGCCGGCGACCTCGGTGACCTCCGCCTCCATGAGCTCGGCCATGACGTCGAGGCCGATGGCGACCGACGCCGCCAGCAGGCCTTCCTGCATGCGCTGGGCGAAGAGGACGAGCTGGTCGCCGACCTTGCCGGCCAGGCGCTCGGCGAGCTTGCCGGCGACGGACGGGTCGTTCAGGTCGATGAGCCCGACGCCAGGCACGATCGTGAGCCTCGGCGCCTTCCCGGGCCTCTTCGGCGCCTGCCCTTGCTTCTTCGCCGCCGGGGTCGTGGTGTGAGACGCTGACATGTTGGTGGTCCTCCTTCTCAACTCGGTTGGTTGACACCCCGAGCCTGCCTCACGGCAGGGACGAGGTGGAGGACCGCCACTCAAGTTCTACGACGCTCGGGACAACCTCG
>JBFMAK010000024.1 GCA_040755695.1 Candidatus Diapherotrites archaeon
GTCACCGACCCGACCCCCTGAAGGGGGTGGGCTTGCGGGTATGAGCCCGCAGGCTCCGGTGCACTAGCCTCAGCTGGTGGAGACACCGTCTCCGTCAGCTACGTTGAACAGGTGATCGCACCGGCGGATGTAGCCCTAGTCTGCCGCCTTGCGGTTTTGGATTAAAAGCCCTGGTGGGTTCGGGGCGGTGTCCAAAGCGCAAAAGCCTGTTCAACATTGGCGAAGGGCGCAATTACTCCGAAAGGAGACAGGCTTCATGTTAGCCTATGTGCTCAACAGGCATGGCGAGCCCCTGATGCCGTGCGGTCCCCGGAAGGCCCGGCTTCTGCTCAAGGAAGGCAAGGCCCGCGTCGTCCTCCGGGCACCGTTCACCATTCAATTGCTTCACGGTTCCAGCGGTTACCGGCAGCCGGTTTTCGGCGGCCGGGATCCCGGGCTTACCCAGGGCGTGACCGCGGTGCGGCAAGACGGCGGTCTTCTCTTTCAGGCCGAAGCCAAGTGCCGCCCGGACATCTCCGAAAAACTGGAAGAGCGCCGCGGCTACCGCCGCAGCCGCCGTGGCCGCAAGACCCGCTACCGCGAGCCTCGGTTTGACAACCGGGCCAGGCCCGGAGGCTGGGTGCCGCCGTCGATCCGGCAGCTCAAGCATGAGCACGACAAGCTGTGCTCCCTGGTCGAAAGCATCCTGCCCATTACGGCTTGGGCGGCGGAGCTGAACAAGTTCGACTTTCAGAAAATGGAAAACCCCGGCATACAGGGCGTCCAGTACCAGAACGGCCCCCGGAAGGGCTATTTCGACGTGCGGGAATACGTCCTGGAAAGGGACGGCTACGCCTGCGTCCTTTGCAACGGCACGGGAAACCGCAAGCTCTTCCGCTTGCGCGGGAAGTCAAACAGGCCCAAAAACCTGGTCACGCTTTGCGGGGACTGCCATGAACGCGCATCCCGGGGTGAAATCGCCCTTCCCGCTTTGTTTCAAAGCTATCGTTGGGCGGCCAGAGTGAACGTCATGCGGGCGCTGTGGACTTTTTCAGAAAGGCTTGTTCCGGTTTCGGCGGAACAGGCGGCCGGCTCCAGGGAAGCCCTTGGCCTTCAAAAGTCTCACGTTAACGACGCTTTGGCCGTGGTTCATGCCGCCTTCGGGATTGTTCCCAAACCCGGGGGCGCCGGACTATTCCGGGGCCGCTTTGTCCGCGCCAAGAACCGCCAGTTGCACCGCGCCAATCCGGCGAAGGGCGGCAAAAGGCCCAATGCCAGCGCCAACAGATACCTTGTCAGCAAGTCCAGTGTTCGGATTGCGAAGTATGACTTGGTGGAGTATCGTTCGCACGAAAAGCATGTCGTGGGTTACGTGAACACCTTGCGAACCAAGGGAACGGTGCGCATAGCCGACGCCTTTGGCAAACAGCTTGCGGGCGGCGTGAGCGTTGGCCGCTTGCGCAAGCTGCAAAACGCAAGCACATTAATTTGGGAGGTGAAGCGCCGTTTCCCCGCCGCCCCCTGAAGGAGGCGGGTACCCACGGCGCGATTGTTATGGT
>JBFMAK010000025.1 GCA_040755695.1 Candidatus Diapherotrites archaeon
GCCCCTTCGGCGAGCCCCGGGTCCCCAGCAACTACCTGCAGCAACCCATGCAATTTTCCACCAAACCCTATGATGAAAATACGGGGTTGTCTTATTATGGGTATCGTTTTTATGTCCCGGCATTGGGAAGATGGCTGACGAGGGACCCGATAGGGGAAGCAGGGGGGATTAATCTTTATGGGTTCGTGGAGAATGATCCGATTAACAAGATCGATCCCTATGGGCTTGTACCTCCTTGCAAAGGCACATGGGTGCCGGTTGCTTCGGGTTCAGATCCTTCGCATTGGCATTGCGTGTGCTATTGGAGGTGTATCCCTTGGGATGATCCTCATCCTAAATCGCCTAAGCTGTGTGAAGATTACCGAAACCTTCCTAAAACGAGGGGAGATCGTGAGGCAGGTGGAGGTGGGTGTGTTTGCATAAATCCTCCTAGTCCCGATTGGGGGCCACCACCTGTGCCGACATTCGATCCGAGAACCGCACCAAAGCCCAGAGAGCCGGGATATTGGTCAGAGCCCTAAACCAGGAGTACAAGACACAAAGCGAGGGAAGATATGTTGAGAAAATCATGTTTGTTATTCTTTATTTTGCTCTTTGCTGCCGGGACCAGGGTTTCTTGGCCCGGTAATGGTGATGAGGATTATATTATCGGACTGCGCTATCCCCAAAGTTATGATGTAAAAACCTATCAAGATATTCCGAATGTACGCGATGTCAAATACAAAGTCCGGCTACCATTCCCTTCTAAAGAGGTTTTACTCTTTTATGATAATAAATTAAAAGATATCGGGTGGCTTCCGTTTGTTCAACCTAACTATCCTAAAAATGATAGAAAATGGTGGCAATTCGTTGATTTTAGAATTGAGGGCAAGCCTCTTGTTCACCAGTTAACAGCCTATTGGGTGAATAAAGATCGTACTAAATTGGTTTTTTTAGTCATTAAATACTATTCAAGATATTTAAATAAACAGTGGAACATGTATGCTGGTGAGAAAAATCCAAATAATGATATTCAAGAGATAGCCTTACAGATTGGGCCATTTGCAATATTGGAGCCTCCTGAGCCAGGCAAAATGGATTAAGTTATGCAGTTTTTATTCTTTTTAAATACTAATTTGAAATATTAAATATTGATTCTTCCATTTATTAAGGGGAGGAAAGGGGTTGTTATGTACAAAGAGTTTATAAGAACAATCGTGTACACAGCCTTTCTCTGTCTCCTCCTGGTGTCTCTAGGGCTAGCCAACACCGCCCAATACACCTACGACACCCTGAACCGCCTCGAACAGGTGCAGTACGAAGACGGCACCATCATCCACTACACGTACGACGCCGCGGGCAACCGCACCGCCCGGGAGGTAATCGCGGTTACCCCGCCCTCCAGTGATCCGGTGGCCGATCCGGGCTCGAACCTGACCATCATGATCACCGGCTCCACCGTGTACCTCAACGGCTCCGGCAGCTACGACCCGGGGGGCCTGAGCCTTA
>JBFMAK010000026.1 GCA_040755695.1 Candidatus Diapherotrites archaeon
CTGAGCCTGCCCCACATTTTTTTGCTGGACACCGTCAGTGTCCAGTGATAAGAGGGGGGCATGCTCGTATGCGGACAAGAATTCAACGACCAAATCATCGCGCGGATTGACGCTACCATCGAATCCGAGCCGGAGATTTCGCGGCGCTCGCTCGCTAGGAGGGTCTGCAAGTGGCTTGACTGGAAAGCACCTAATGGTAACCTCAAAGACATGAGCGCAAGGAGCGCTTTGCTCATACTCCACCGACGCGGTGCAATCACTCTGCCTGAAGCAGGCAAGAACAACCTGTTCGTTTCCGCAGAGAAAAAGGAACCAACCGATATTCCCTATGAGATACATAATGCCCCGCTCACTGTCGATCAGTTGGGTGAAATCGAGCTTGTCCCGGTCTCTTCCCGCAATAGAGGCGCTTCTCACACCTGGAACGGGCTTATGAATAAATTCCACCCACTTGGCGCCGGCCCTCTGTGCGGAGCACAAATGCGCTATCTCATCAAGAGCGCCAACTGCGGATACATCGGAGGACTCGCATTCAGCGCGGCAGCATGGCGTCTGGGAGCTCGTGACTCCTGGATCGGCTGGGACGACGACACCCGGCGAAAGAACCTCCAGAAAATCATTTGTAATAGCCGATTTCTGCTCCTGCCCAAGGTCCCCAACCTTGCCTCGCATATTCTCGCACGCTGTCTCAAGGTAATCCCAAAACACTGGCATGAACGTTACAATATAAACCCTGTGCTCGTCGAGACCTACGTGGAGCGTGATACCCACCGAGGAGTTTGTTACCGGGCCGCAAATTGGCTGCACATAGGAGCCACCAAAGGCAGGGGCCGCATGGATAAGACGCGGACCGCCCGACTCTCCGTCAAAGACGTCTACGTCTTTCCTCTTGTGGAAAACCCGTCCAAGGCCCTGTGCAACGATGCTCCACTTGCCGCAAAGCCGCCCGGGAACGACCCTCCCCGTGCGCCACGCAACTGGGCCGAAGAAGAATTCGGTAAAGTGGATCTGCAAGACCAACGCTTGACCAAAAGACTTGTCCATATCGCACAGGACATGTATGCTCGTCCGCAGGCAAACATCCCCCAAGCGTGCCAAACCCGGGCACGAGCCAAGGCTGCTTATCGCTTTTTCGCACACCCGGTCACGAAGATGGACAAGATCATCGAACAGCATTACGAGCAAACCCTGTGCCGTGCGGCGACACAATCCGTGGTCCTTACCGCTCAGGATACCACCACCCTTAATTACTCCACCCATGATCAAACCGAGGGCATAGGGCCTATCGGCTCTACCCTGCCGGGACCCATCGGCCTGCTCCTGCACGACACCATGGCTTTCAATGAGGCAGGGACCCCGCTGGGACTCCTGGATGTCCAGCTTTGGGCCAGGGACCCGGAGCAATTCGGAAAAAAGCACCTCCGCCACCAATTGCCCATCGAGGAAAAAGAGAGTTCCAAGTGGC
>JBFMAK010000027.1 GCA_040755695.1 Candidatus Diapherotrites archaeon
GTAACTACCTACCCAGTGAGTAAGGAAACAGGCTGGTGAGCGAACAAGTCACGCAAGGTGACAAAGACATTGCGACCTTGTTTGCGGCAAGTGGAAATCACTGCTTGCAAGCGGGCATACACTTTTGCGCCACGTTTGGTGCGAAAACAACCGCTCACTTTCTGTTTGACCTTGGCCGGGCGTAGATCGCGTTCCGCCTGATTATTGGTGAAAGGGACGCCTTCGATGAAGGCAAAGGCCAGTACAGCATCTTCGTGCTCTTTCAAACGGCGTAGTAGATTGCGCCCTGGTGTGCTCTTGGGTCGGCCTCTGCCTGTTTTCAGTTCAGGAGGTGGCTCTTCCTGCTCAGCCTGGCTCAAGATTTGGCGATACTGTAGCAGTGTTTCTTCAACCGCTTGTCCCTGCAACGGCAGGGTTTGCTGGTATAGGTCCAACAGGAAGGTGTGCATGGGATCAGCCCACACGCAGCCATTTTCGATCAACCCTTGCAGTTCTCGCAGGATGTGTGCGTTGCATGCCCCATGTTTGGCCTGGGTGAATTTGTAGTAGGCTGCCAGATGATCATGGATCGCTCGCCCGGTGAAGTCTTTCAGCACAGAATCTTCACTGTTCAGTGCTTGTTCGCCGCGCTTCTCGTGTACGAACAGGTGAGTGTACTGCTCATTCCCGGCCGTGTGCAGCCACTGTAATTTCCCTTCAACCCGCAACCCGGTCTCATCAAAATGCGCCACTTCTGCTGCTTTCAACTGTGCCACCGTTTCCGTTTCCACTGGCGCTGCCAGGTCATACCCTTCTTCCAGTGTCGTTTCCACCGTTTCACTGTTCAATTCATACCCGTACAAATCGGCGAACAGGCTGCTGATTTGTTCCAGCGGCATCTTGTGCTCCACCGATAGCTTCGTCACCAACGCCTGCACTCCTGGCCCATATTGCACACTGGCATCCACATACTCAGGGTATTCCCCGCTTTGCTTTTGCCCACAGCATTCTACCTGCCCCCGCCGGTGCTCGGTCACTGCCAGTTTCAGCTCCGGCAAATCGAACTGTTGTCGCTTGCCGATTACCTCATGTGCTTCATCTTCCCCTATCTCCCGCCCGCATATGGCACATCGTTTCGGCAGATGCACTTTCACCTTGTCGGGCTTCTCCACCTGGCGCAGCGTTCTCCCCTTATGTCCCGGCTGACCTCCTTTTGCATGCTTTTCCCCTTTCGGCAAGGCCGGCTGCACCCGTTTCTTCCGATACCCATCGCTGCTCGGCGGTTTGTGGCTGTTCTGGCTGTTGAGCCCCAGTCGCCGCCGCAGTTCGGCGTTCTCTGCCTGCAGGCGAGCCACTTCCTCCTGCAAGCGGGCAACTTCGGCCTCGAGAAAGCCCAGTTGTTTGAGCAAGACTTCTATTTCCAACGCTTGTTCAGCCATGCTTATAGTTTAGCAAATTTCTGGTAAGATGGGTAGGTAGTTAC
>JBFMAK010000028.1 GCA_040755695.1 Candidatus Diapherotrites archaeon
TTGGACTTTGGACAAAATGTAAAAAAAATATTAAGAAATCGGCGAATCTGGTCGAATAGTAGAGTATTATGAATACCAAACATTATACTACTCAACTTCACCAGTTTCGTCAAGAACTGTATTCAAATTTAACCTATCGGCCAGATGCGACGATGGATTTAATCGATTCATTATCGACGAACTCCAAGGCTCGTTCGGTGGTCGAATTAAGCTTAAGTCCTTTTTTCCGCCGTAGCTACAGCAGTGTGACTGACAGCATTGATAACTTCTTTAGCCGCTCGACCCCTGAGAAAGCTGGCACAGAACGATTAGAGGCTGCCCAAAAATGGATGCGGATAATTAGTCATTACCTCGAGCCTCCAAAACGTAAGTTTTGGTTGTTTGGGATAGATGTAACACCTGCACCTCGTCGTTTTTCATCTACGTTAGAGGATCGGGTATTTGTTTATCAACCGAATGCCATTTCAGGAAATCAGCCGGTAACTATTGGTCATCAATTTTCTTTTCTATCAGCTTTACCAGAAAAAGAAGAGAGAGACACTCCCTCCTGGACGGTTCCTCTTTTAGTGAATCGTGTAACCAGCAAAGACACGGCCACAAAGATAGCTACCCAACAAACAGAAATGTTATTGACGGATAAAACACTGCCCTTTTACCAAAAGTTTTGTGTCAATGTAGTAGATAGCGCTTATAGCGCCGCGTCATATCTTGGTCGTGTGCAACATCATAAGAACTTAGTGGTCATCGCGCGACTGCGGGGAAATCGCACTCTGTATCGAGAACCAAAATTGTCTTCGGCCAAGAAGCGGGGCAAAGCTCATCCCACCTGGTATGGAAAACCTTTTTCGCTTAAGAAGCCCGAAACATGGCATGACCCCAATCAATCATGTCAGTTCACTTATCTCAGCAGGCGAAACAAAGAATATACTGTTAAGATAGAAGCCTGGCACAACTTGCTGATGACTGGGAAACAGGATATCCCTCTGCACCAATACCCGTTTACCCTGGTGCGTATTCGATATTTTGATGCCCAGGGTAGAGAAGCCTTTAAACGTCCATTATGGTTAATCGTTATGGGGAAAAGGCGTCATGAACTCTCACTTAGCGATATCTGGGAATCTTATCAGCAACGGTATGACTTGGAACACTTTTTCCGCTTCGGTAAACAACATCTACTAATGGCCGCTTATCAAACCCCGGAAGTTGAGCATGAAGAAAACTGGTGGCAAATTGTGTCACTGGTTTCTGTCCAGTTATATTTAGCCCGGCATCTTGCTCAGGCCATGCCTAATTCATGGGAGAAATATCTATCAACGTTCAAGTCTGATAAAATGGTGGCTTCCCCAACCAGAACACTCAGAGACTTTGGACGAATAATTGGCCAGATTGGGACACCAGCCAAAGTTCCCAAACCCAGGGGTAAATCCCCCGGCCG
>JBFMAK010000029.1 GCA_040755695.1 Candidatus Diapherotrites archaeon
TTCAGGAACTGCGAATTGCCGGGGCCCGGGTCAAATCCCCAAGAAAACGGCCCAAGAAAGAGACGGTCCTCCGGGTGAAATTCGGCGCTTTGATTGACACCCTGCGTGCCAAGGGCCTGGGATGGCGGGAAATAGCCTATTACCTCTCCCGCCATCACCATTTCAAGGTTTCGTTTGCCTATCTCCAGCGCTGCGCGGCCAAACAGAGGAACCATGGCGGGAGCTAACCTAGGCGGCCAAGACGATCAAAACTTGCCAGACCCCAGGGAGACCGAAGAAAAATGTCCAATTACCCCATTGAACCATTTTTGATCCATTTTTACGACAATGACAGGGAGACCCCCAGGCGGCGGGAGTTTGAGAATATCACGTGGGGTGCTGAGAAAACCTGCTGCGAAAACCTGAACCAGGCGTACGACCTGCTGGCCCTAGTAAGGGCGTACCTCACCCAGCGCCTTGATACAAAGGCGACCTACACGCTGGGCACAAATCTAGGGGCCAGGGTAATT
This sequence comes from Candidatus Diapherotrites archaeon, assembly GCA_040755695.1. Taxonomy (NCBI): domain Archaea; kingdom Nanobdellati; phylum Candidatus Iainarchaeota; class Candidatus Iainarchaeia; order Candidatus Iainarchaeales; family Candidatus Iainarchaeaceae; genus Candidatus Iainarchaeum; species Candidatus Iainarchaeum sp. Next base: position 510 of record JBFMAK010000029.1, read on the forward strand.
AACCAAGAGGGTAAATGGTATTTGGAAATAAGCTGCGAAGGTGAACTCTGCCAACTCGATAAGTGGCGGGCAATCGCCATGGATCTCCAGCTTAACCGGCTGCTGGGGACGATGACGTTTAGAGATACTTGAGATGATGCCGGGTCGTGTGCCCTACCGGTTAAAATAGTCCCTTTTTTGATTAACGGCTTTTTGTGTAAAAATGATCCTATGGACGAATTGGAACGGTTTAAAACTACAATAAACCTGTCCGAGTTTGCCGCGACCCGGACTATGCCCTGGATCGCCGGGTCAGCTCGGTCAATTCCGCGGTCATGCGGCACCCGGACGGGAACGAGATCGTCATAGCCCTAACGGTGCCTCTTGGGCCAGGGTTTATTTCTCGGTGTGCGACGAGCGGGAAAATGGAACCCATAATTGACTTCCATCAGACACCGGAGCGGCGGCTCCTTGGGCGAAGCAAAAGAGACCCTGCGGCCTGGCTGGGGGCGTCCAGGCCCCCACTTGAGCCTGCCCTGTTCATTCGTGACCTGGTGCCCTTTTCCCGTGACCAGGCCGTTGTCGTGGCAGCCTGTGAGCACGCGCCCGATCCAACACCCCTTCCCTGCCTGACAAGCCGGAGGCTCAGCCCAGACGTCCTCGCCCTGCCCCGTTTCGGGGCTGCGTTCGTGTCGATGACCGAAAGAAAGCCCTTTCCCTTCTTCCCATTTTTCTTCTTAACCGCGCTCCAGGGGCTGAAACAAGACATAATTAATAATAATGTCCAATTATATCCCTCAACAACCCCCTAAAACCCAGCACTGTCCGGTTAGGAAATTGCATGACAACCGGTAAACATCATTTGAAAAAAATTCTCCCGGAGGCGTTTTTTTCCTTGACAAATTAGCTTGTGAACAAGTGCGGTTTTCGTAATATCC
>JBFMAK010000030.1 GCA_040755695.1 Candidatus Diapherotrites archaeon
TTACAGAATCGCTGCGGGAAGGCCCGCCTCCTTCAGGGGGCGGGATGAAAGCGGCGAGATTTGTTGCCAAAGTCACCGCACAGTGCTAAAATTAGACCATGAAGCGCACCAACACGGTCCGGGTGGTCCCGACAAAAAACCAAGAACAACTCCTGGAAGTCCTGGCCGACCGGTCGGCGGCTCTCTGGAACACCGTCCAGCACCGCTGCCGGCAAGCGTTCTTCAAGAAGGAACCTCTGCCTTCCTACGCGAAACTGTGCGCGGAGTTCAAAGACCACCCCGCGTACAAAGCCCTGCCCGCCCACGTGGGACAGGAGATCATCAAGAAAGCACGGACGGCTTGGAATTCCTTCTTCGCCTGCTTGCGGCTCTTCCGGTCCGGCAAGCTGGCCAAAGCACCGCGCATCCCAGGCTACTGGAAAGACCGCAAGACCGGAAAACGGAAAGCCAAAGTGATTCCGGTCAAAGCCGCCACATCGTACTCCCTGGATTCCAAACACCTTTCCCTAACCCTGCCCGCCGACATGCGGAACGGCCAACGGCTGGTCTTGCAAACCAAGGGCGTCCTGCGGTTCACCGGCGCTCCCAAAACCTTGGAGCTGAAGCGCGATCCGGTCAGGAAACGCTGGTACGCCCGCCAGGTGGTGGATGTGCCGGAGCCGGCCAGGCTTCCAAAGCCGGAAAAACACGCCGCGCTGGACCTGGGCGCCAGGACGCTTGTTGCTTTGGCCATCCAAGGGCTGAGCCAGCAGATTCTGTTCTCCGGGCGCGAAGTCTGGAAGGACTTCCTGTACTGGACGAAACAGATCGCCAAGGAGCAAGCAAGGCTGGCCCAGGACGGAAGAAAGACTTCCCGAAAGCTCCGGCGGCTTTATCAAATGCGGGCCGGAAGGCTCAAACACGCATTGACCGCTCTGGCCGCGGAGATCGCCAGGGTTCTCAAGCGGCACGGCGTGACGGTCCTGCACATCGAAGACCTGGCCGGCATCCGGGACGGCATGGGCTTCGGGCCAAGAAATCTTTTGGTCCACAACTTCTGGGCCTTCGGGATGATCCGGAACCTGATCGTCCAAGCATGTGGACGCATCGGAATCAAAGTCCGGGCGGACGCGCCAAAAGATTCTTTGGTTTGCGCCGTGTGCGAAGGCGCTCTCCGGCGGCGCCCCAGGCACAAGGTTTTTTGCAAAAAGTGCGGGGCAGTTTGGCACTCCGACGCCAACGCCGCCGCATATTCTTTGGGCTCCTCGAAGGAGCGCGGGGCGGAGGCCGCCCCAGGCAAGCCGCTGGCCCTGCGGTGGAACAAACACCGCTGGACCAGCCGCGCCGAATCCCCTGCTTGCAGGGACCGGAAGGCGGCTTAGCCGCCCGAAGGAATCCCATCCCCTTTAGGGGATTGGGAGGAAGTCAA
>JBFMAK010000031.1 GCA_040755695.1 Candidatus Diapherotrites archaeon
GAGCGGTAAATGAGCGGCAAACGGGGAGCCAGCCCGGAGTCCGTGGTGAAGGAGATTCGGCGTCAGACACGGCGGAAGTTCACCGCCGAGGAGAAGATCCGGATCGTGCTGGAGGGGTTGAAGGGCGAGGCGAGCATCGCGGAGTTGTGCCGGCGGGAAGGGATCGTCAGCAACCTGTACTACCGGTGGAGCAAGGACTTCCTGGAAGCGGGGAAGCGACGCTTGCAAGGGGACACGGTGCGGGAAGCCTCCTCCAGCGAGGTCGGGGGGCTGCGTCAGGAGAATGAGCAACTCAAACAGCTGGTGGCGGAGTTGAGCCTCAAGAATCGCCTGCTCAAAAAAAGTCTGACTGGGCTGGAGTGAGGCGCCGGCGGTATATGCGCCCCAGTGTGTCCGAGAAGCGGGAGATCATCCGGGTGGTGGAGGAGTCCTCGTTGGGGGTGAAGCGCACCCTGCGGGAGTTGGACGTCAACCGGAGCACCTTCTACGATTGGTACCGGCGGTATCGGGAGGGTGGTGAGGGGGCGTTGTCGGTCCGGCCATCCCAAGAACGCCGGTTCTGGAATGCGATCCCGCCCTGGGTGAAGAAGACCGTGGTGGAATCGGCGTTGGAGCATCTGGACAAGTCGCCCCGGGAGCTGGCGTGGCATCTGACCGATACCCAGAAGTACTTCATCTCGGAGTCGAGCGTCTACCGGATCCTGAAGGCCAACGACTTGATCACCAGCCCCGCCTACACGGTCCTGTCCGCCAAGGACAAGTTCGACCAGCCGACGACCCGGGTGAATCAGCTGTGGCAGACGGACTTCACGTACCTGAAGGTTGTGCAATGGGGTTGGTACTATCTGTCGACCGTGATGGATGATTACTCCCGGTACATCCTGGCGTGGCGGCTGTGTTCGACGATGGCCACCGAGGATGTGAAGGCGACGATCGACGATGCGATTGCTTGGTCCAAAGTGGATCACGTGTACATCCGGCATCGGCCGCGGTTGCTGTCGGACAACGGGCCATGCTACATCTCGTGGGAGTTGAAGCAGTACCTGGCCGACCAGGGGTTCACGCACACCCGGGGCAAACCGTACCATCCGATGACGCAGGGGAAGATCGAGCGGTATCACCGGTCGATGAAGAACATCCTGTTGTTGGACAACTACTACTGCCCAGAAGAACTGACGGCCCAGATCGGGGCGTTTGTCGAGTATTACAACCACCAGCGGTATCACGAGTCATTGGACAACGTGACTCCGGCGGATGTCTATCACGGCCGGGTGGCGGCGGTTTTGGAACGACGGGAGAGGACCAAACGGGAGACGATCATCCGGCGGCGAATGGCGTACCGGAAGGCTATTGCCGTCCGGCAAAGTGTGTCTTAACTTGGAGT
>JBFMAK010000032.1 GCA_040755695.1 Candidatus Diapherotrites archaeon
TGTTGCAGCAAAATAAAAATGTCCGCTTTTTAGCAAAATAGAAATGTCCTCTTTGGAGGATTTATTATTACTAACTTCTGAACTCTTTTAATCATTAAATTTCCTTTTTTCTTTTGAATTTATTTTATCATCATATTACTTGTTACTGTTTTCGTTAGAAAACAGTAACAAGTGCATTTTAACCTGTTTTAGAAGGAACCCAAATCCATCTGGAATACGAGGCCGTATGTTTTTCAGATATTTCTTTATATTTAAGATACTTATCTTTGTATTTTATACGAATAGAACCTTCTAAATTTTCTTCTACAATTGCTTTATTATTCAGGATTATATCTCTTGAGTTTGGTGTATCTAATATTTGAAAAACTCTACCCTTGTACTTAAGGGTATAATCATTTGCTATAGATCTTTTTGAGTGTTTTGAAAAAGTTTTAGAAAGATTTATTTTTGATGGCAATTTTCTGTGCATATCATAATCATTCTTTGGTTTTACCATAAATTTTTCATTATGTTCTTTAATATATTTGCGTTCAAGAAATTTATTTGCCTCTTTTATACTGGAAATATTGTTTAATCTTAATTCTTTAACTAATCGATCTTGATGAGTTTTGAATGAACGTTCTATTCTTCCCTTTGCTTGTGGAGAATGAGCATAAATTATTTTTATCCCTAACTCCTGCATTGCTCTTGCAAATTGTGTCATACCTTCTCCTCTTGCAACTTTGTAAATAGTATCTTTATCAACGTACAAAGCCACTGGACAACCGTATATTTTTATATATTCCTGTGTTATTCTCATTAATGCTTCTGTTGTTTCACCTTCTGTAAATTTTAAAAATACCCTATTTGAAGCATCATCAATAAAACCAATTAATACACACTTTGGAGCTCTTCCTTCAAACCAATCGTGATGTGAACCATCCAGTTGAACTAGTTCTCCTATACAGTCTCTTCTTTCTCTCCAGCTTCGATGCTTTGTTTTTCGTTTTTTTGTTTTCCATAAGTCAGCTTCAATAAGTATTTTCCTGACAGACTCACTAGAAACTTTAATATTTTCATTTTCACTAAGCTTTTCTGCTAAAAAAGTAGGCTTAAAATCAATATATTTAGTTTTTGCAAGTTGGATAATTCTTAACTTTATTGCTTCTGAAAGCCTTTTTCTCGATGGTTTTCCTCTAGATTTATGAATTACCCCTTTTAAACCCTCTTTTTTAACTCTTTTTACTAATCTTCTTATTTGTCTCGTGCTTAAATTAAGGCATTCGGAGGCTTGTTTTTGTGTTATTTGTTTATAGATAATATCATTAACTATTTTGAACTTGTTTACTTCTTGTATTGTCACTATTAGAACTCCTTGTTTCATTTTTTATCCTCC
>JBFMAK010000033.1 GCA_040755695.1 Candidatus Diapherotrites archaeon
GGCAGCTCCGCCAGAACTCCGGGAACTCGGGGAAGCCGCCCTCACGGGATGCCGCCGCCGAGCGCCAGCGCCAGGCCGAGCAGCGCCAGCAACGGGCCCAGGCCAAGGGCGGGGCGCAGCGCCGGCGGGGCAAGCAGCGGGGGGCCAAGGGCAAGGGACTGGAGATGTCGGCAACGCCCGACGAGGTGGTCGACCACCGGCCGGGCCGCTGCGAAGGCTGCGGCGCCGAGCTCGGCGAGGGCACGCCGAGCGAGTTCTCCGCCCGCCAGGTGGTCGAGCTGCCCGAGGTCCGCCCCGTGGTCACCGAGCACCGTTCCCACGCCTGCCGCTGCTCATGTGGCCACGTCACCCGGGCGCCGTTCCCCGCCGAGGCGCGGGCACCAGTCAGCTACGGGCCGCGGCTGCGAGCCGTCGTCGCCTACCTGCTCGGCCGCCAGCACCTGCCCACCCGCCGGGTGGCGGAGGCCATGTCCGACCTGTTCGGCGTACCGATCTCCACCGGCGCCGTCGACTCCATCTACAGCGAGGCGTCCCGCCGCCTGCTGGGCTTCATCGCCGCCCTCGTGGCGTTCCTGCGCACGCTGCCCGTGCTGCACGCGGATGAGACCACGGACCGGGTGGGCACCAAGACCTGCTGGATGCACGTGGTGTCCACCGCCATGTTCACCCTGGTCCACGCCTCGATGACCCGTGGAGGCGACGCCATCGACGAGGCGGGGGTGCTGCGGGGCTACCGGGGCGTGGTCGTGCACGACCGCCTGGCCATGTACTGGAAGCTGAAGGCCAAGCACGGTCTGTGCGGGGCGCACCTGCTGCGCGACCTGGCCGAGGTCGCCCTCGTCGCCACCCAGACGGCGTGGGCGGCGGGACTCGCCGCGCTCCTCGTCGAGGTCAACGCCGCCTGCGACGACGCCCGCCGTCGCGGGCTGAAACAGTTGGCCCCGGCTGCCCAGCGCGCCTTCGCCGGCCGCTACGACGCCCTCGTCGCCCAGGGGCTGGCCGCCAACCCCGACCCGCCCAACGGCCGCAAGCGGAGCTACTACGAGCGTCGCTCCCACAACCTCGTCGGCGCCTTCCGCGACCACCGCCGCCACGTCCTGCGCTACATGTACGACCTCGAGGTGGGGTTCACGAACAACCAGGCCGAGCGCGACCTGAGGCCCACGAAGCTGCACCGGAAGATATCGGGGTGCTTCCGCAGCCAGCACGGCGCCGAACGCTTCGCCCACCTACGCAGCTACCTGTCCACCACCCGCAAGCACGACGTCCCCGCCATCGACGCCCTCACCCGGCTCTTCAAGGGCGATCCGTGGATGCCACCCACGCCGCCAGCTACGTGAACACTTAC
>JBFMAK010000034.1 GCA_040755695.1 Candidatus Diapherotrites archaeon
AGGGCCGCTTCCAGTTTTTCACAGGCTGCGGCATATAGCTGGATGGTAGCGTGGGCGGCCTCCTGGCCGATTTTCGACTGCAGAAAGGCCACGACATGGCGACCTTCCAGGTTTTCGATGTTTTTGACCCCGAAATTCTCCTTGGCGAACGAGAAGCAACAACGCGCGACCTCCCGGTATTTGTCCGCGGTGGCGTAACTGTGGATCCCTATCCGTTTACCGACCTGGTGCCAGGTTTTAGCCCCAGCATCCCGGGCCTGTTCTTTAGCGGCATGCTTGGACTCCCCGATCTGCATAACTCCGGAAGTCTGAAATAGATAATCTACCTGGTGATATATCGATCCACGCACTTTTGCACCCTTGCTGAACCAATGGCACCGTATTATTTGCCCCGGAGCCGCGGGTGAACGAGCTTTAGTCCATACCCCTGGATTACCGTGCTGGGGTCTGCACCATGTTCCGCTTCGTACTTCTGCCGGTCTTGGTGCCGGCTCACCTCTGGGACCCACCCTCCCAGCCTGGGTATTCCCCTTTTTTTACCAGTCTAGGGAACGCCAACTGGCCGGCTAACACCGGATATTTTGCTTCTGCCGGTCATGGTGCCGGCCCACCGCTGGGACCAAACCCTCCCAGCCCAGGTGTTCCCCATTTTTTTTACCAGTTTGGGGAACGTCAACTGGGTTCCCGCCTCTCAGCGGTGCGCCGGCTGTGCCGGATATACCACAACGAGTTGGAGGGTATATTAATGCGTGAATTGTATGGCATTGGGGTAAGAATTGTCAATCTTTTTTCACACGCCTTCGCTTTACCTTTTAAATAAGAGAAAAAATTAATATGATAAAAATATATTGAATATTCAATCGTTGACAAATTTAACCTGATAATATTTATGTATTCTGTATACGTATTATTTTTTGATGATTTGGGGGGGGCAATATGACGTTTGACCTGGAATATTTTGCCACGATCTTTCCGGACGATGATCCAGCCGCGGCGCTCCGCTGGCTGGGGCGGCAACCGCTGCCGGTAATCCTCGAAGCCTTCAGGCTGCAAACCGACCTGCTGCGCCAGGCCAGATCCCGAAAGGAGGAAAAGCCCCCTCCTGAAAAATTCCCGGAATTTGTGCTGGCAAAATTGCTTGCGGCCATTGGCAAGATCAGAGGGACTGAAGAAGCCGTACACCGCAAGGGAGCGCTGGACCCGGAAGTCACCCGGAGGATTCAGGAACTGCGAATTGCCGGGGCCCGGGTCAAATCCCCAAGAAAACGGCCCAAGAAAGAGACGGTCCTCCGGGTGAAATTCGGCGCTTTGATTGACACCCTGCGTGCCAAGGGCCTGGGATGGCG
>JBFMAK010000035.1 GCA_040755695.1 Candidatus Diapherotrites archaeon
AAGTTGAACGGCTCCAACCCGTGTGGTTTCTTGAGCTTAGCCGAGTTCGAGAAACCCCGAAAGGAGGAGCCATTCGATGAACAAGATGGGGATGCGGGCGGTCCGCCGCAAGGGGCAAAGGCGGTTTTCGCCGATGGCGGTGCTGGACCGCGCGGCGTACGAGGACGCGGATCTGGACACGAAGGTGGCGTTGATCCAGGAGTTGATTCCCTTGGGACTTCTGCACGTGCAGGAGACGTTGCAGGCGGAGGTGCAGCAGTTGGCCGGAGAGCGTCATGCGCGCAAGACGGAGGCGCAGGCCGGTCGTCGCTATGGCCACAATCCCGGCAGCGTGAAGCTCGCTGGGCAAAAGCTGCCGATTGCCGTGCCGCGGGTGCGCGGGGCGGAGGGTGAGATTCCTCTGGCCAGTTACGGCCGCTTGCACGATGGCGATGGGGAGGTTGACGAGCGGTTGTTGCGTCGGGTGCTGTATGGCATCTCGTGCGGCAACTACGGGAAAGCGGCGCGGGCCGTGCCCGGGGCGATGGGATTATCGCGCTCCTCGGTGTCGCGGGAATTTGTGGCCGCCTCGGCGGCGCAACTGAAGGCCTTCCAGGAGCGGGAGTTGTCGGACGAGGACTATGTGGCGCTGTTCCTGGACGGGAAGGTATTTGCCGACGCCACGATGGTGATCGCGCTGGGCATCACGATGAGGGGGGAGAAGCGGATCCTGGGTTTTGTCGAGACCGACACGGAGAATCAGACGGTGTTGTCCGGATTCTTGCGCTCCTTGTTGGATCGTGGTCTGGACATCGCGCAGGGCATCCTGGTGATCATCGATGGCGGGAAGGGGTTGCGCGCGGCGGTGCGCAAGGTGTTCGCGAAACGGGCGTTGGTGCAACGGTGCATGTGGCACAAGCGGGAGAACGTGGTCAGCCATCTGCCGCTGCGGGATCAGGCGGCGTGGCGGCGGCGCTTGCAGAAGGCGATGGACCGGCCCACCTACGCCGAGGCCAAAGCCGCTCTCGAGCGTCTCATTGCCGAACTGGACACCATCAATCAATCGGCGGCGGCCAGTCTGCGGGAGGGGTTCGACGAGGTCCTGACGTTGCATCGTCTCGGGGTCTTCGCGCAATTGGGCCGTTCGTTCAAGACGACCAACTGCCTGGAGAACATCAATGGTCTGATCGAGGATCGCTGCGCCAAGGTGGACTGCTGGAAGAACTCGAACCAGCGGCAGCGCTGGCTGGCGGCGGCACTGTTGGACATCGAACCACGGCTGCGCACCGTGCGCGGATACCGGCATCTCAGAACACTGCGGGACGCCTTGCAACGAGAACTGA
>JBFMAK010000036.1 GCA_040755695.1 Candidatus Diapherotrites archaeon
CAGCACTGTCCGGTTAGGAAATTGCATGACAACCGGTAAACATCATTTGAAAAAAATTCTCCCGGAGGCGTTTTTTTCCTTGACAAATTAGCTTGTGAACAAGTGCGGTTTTCGTAATATCCTAAATAATATAAGGAAATTACGGAATGCCTCGCTCCCTCACCGCCCAAGATCACAAGATCCCGGAACCGTCTTTCCTGGAATTATGGCAACCGGTAGAAAATTTTCTCAATGACATTCCGGTGCTGCAATCCCGGGGAAATCGAAAGCTGAAAATGAATTTTGCACAGCAACTCAAATCCTTAATCCTCTTCCACCTGGAGGAGTACGACTCTGCCCGGCACTTGCTGCAGGTTCTGGAGCAAGACGATTTTGCCCGTTCCTTTATCGCCCCGCCCGAAGGAATTGGCCGCAGCAGTTATGGCGAGGCCCTCAACACCAGGGGGCTGGAACAATTACTCTTTGTCTATGAAAAACTTCAGGCTCAGGCCACCGCCACCTTGCCCGCGGCCCATTCCCATTTGGGCGACCTGGTGGCCATTGACGGCACCCTCATCGACGCTCTCAGTTCCATGACCTGGGCCGATTACTCCTCCACCACCAAAAAAGCCAAGATTCATCTGGGCCTGGACATCAACCGGGGCACCCCCGGGAAAGTCTGCTTGACCGACGGCAAAGGCGATGAACGCCCCCTGGTCCCGCGCCTCCTGTCCCCCGGCCAAACCGGGGTCATGGACCGCAACTACCACTGCCACCGCAACTTCGACCTCTGGCAGGAGCAAGGCTTGCACTTTGTCTGCCGCATCCGAGCCGGCACCACCAAGACCTGCCTGCAAGCCCATGACATCCCGGAGGGCTCTCCGGTGTTTTATGACGCCCTGGTGCTCTTGGGCACCCCCAAGCTCAGGCAAACCCAACGGCCGCTGCGGCTTGTGGGGTATTGGGTGGAATCCAAAAAATTTTGGGTGGCCACCAGCCGCCATGACCTGGCGGCCGCAGACATTGCTCTGGTCTATAAATTGCGCTGGGAGATCGAAAAATTCTTTGCCTGGTGGAAGCAGCATCTGAACGTTTATCCGCTGATTGCCAGAAGCCCCTATGGCTTCATGGTGCAAGTTCTCGGCGGACTCATTACCTATCTCCTATTGGCCATTTATTGCCATAAGCATTTCCAGGAAAGAGTCAGCCTCAACAGAGTCAGAGAATTACGCATTAACATCCAAAATGAAGCTCGGATTCTGCATAATCACCCCCCAGAGTCTCAGCCTCTGAGGGATTACGCTTTTGCAAAAACCTAACCGGACAGTGCTG
>JBFMAK010000037.1 GCA_040755695.1 Candidatus Diapherotrites archaeon
TTCAATACAAACTATCCTTGCCTCCAGATTCTTCTTTATCTCTTCTGCCCTCATAGGATTCCTTCTCATAATATACCTTATTTCATTATCTTCTATCTCACATAATTTCTCGTCAAATAAACCAAGTTGAATTATCCCATCGCTTATCATCTTCTCTATCTGTGGTTTGGTTATGGCGGTGATGTAATTCCATTTTAGCGGCTCTTCGGTTATCTCTTTTATTTGCTCAGATTTTATCATCCCCCGATCGCCTACAAATACTACCCTCTCTGCTCCATAATTCTTCTTTATCTTCTCTAATTGATTGACTACCGTTTTATAATCATTCGTATTCCCTTTAAATACCTCTACAGTTAGGGGATACCCATCTTTATCGGTTAAAAGTCCAATCACTATCTGTTTCTTACCTTTTACAGCCCCTCTTGGATATCCATACTCAGATAAAGCCATCTTTTCTCCCTCAACATAGGTTGAGGTAACATCATATAAAAATATTGCCTTGGTTCCCTGCGGGCTTTCCTTTAGCATCTTCTTCCATATTCTTTGTTCAATCCTTTCCTGATTTTCGCTTAACCAGACTAATGTTTCATATAAATCATCTTCATCAAATCTTATCTCTTTTTTGAATACCTCGTCTATTGCCTGGCCTTTTGACCAGAAATTAGCAATATACCATCTTGACCTCTGCGATATTATCTGACCAGCAATCATTATCAAGGCTAATATCGCAGGTCTATTTCTGCCCAGCGATTCCTCTATCCCAAGCCATCTGGCTACCTCTACTACCACTTTCAAAGCACCGTATGATTTCCCTTGCTTCCTCTGATACTCACCAATTTCTTTGATCTCTTCTATCTTTCCACCTTTTAAGGAAAACTCTAAGGCAGAAATAATATGCGGTGGCCATTTAGTAATATTGGCGATAGTTTTATGGTCAACTTTCTTTCCCTGACGAATACTTTTCATCAGGAGAATAGTGGTGTAAACTTTATCTTTTACCCGTTTGGAAATCCTTTGCACATACATAAAAATATTATATCATAAATTGTAAGAATTGTCAAGTATTTTTTTAAAAATATTAAAAATATTCGTAGGCACACTTTTTAAACATATTTTAGTTGTATCCTCTTGATATATATAGAGTTAGGTCTATTTTTTAGGTGATTTTTAGGGGGAAGTTCCG
>JBFMAK010000038.1 GCA_040755695.1 Candidatus Diapherotrites archaeon
ATCTCTTACGGAGGTGCTTCGTGAAAGCTATCTACGCTGCTTTTGCAATCGCTGTCATTCTGGCTGTGATGGTAGAAATTATGCTTGAGTATCTGCATGTACCCGAAGCGTGGAGACCAGTCGTGCTTACTGTTGCCGGGATTTTAGGTTTTGCTATGCTGGTTCATTCATTGACTTTGTTATCAAGACGCAGGCGTGATGAGGAACGCGTAGGAGTTATACTTCCATCAGGGTTTAAGAGCTTAGAACTTAGTATTTGGAGACGGATATGGCGTTGGTTGAAGGAGAATTAGCATGTCGCGACCTGACTTCCCAAAGACAGTTTTCGAGTTCCAAACCCGCTTCCCTACCGAAGAAGAACAACTAGCCTTTCTGATACAGTCTCGCTGGCCGGAAGGCTTCGTCTGCCCTCGTTGTGTTCACAAAGAGTACTGGTGGAAAGCAACAAGGAAACTGCTTCAGTGCAGAAAATGCCGCTATGAAGTGTCTGTGACCGCTGGTACAGTAATGCACCGTTCCAAGCAACCTATTCCTGTATGGCTTCAAGCAGCATACTTGGTCACGACGCATACCCCTGGTATATCGGCGGTTCAGTTTCAAAGGCAGGTTGGGTTGCCCAGCTACCAGACAGCCTTTACCATGCTTCACAAGCTACGGTCAGCTATGGTACGACAGGAACGCACAAAGTTGAGCGGCCTTGTCGAAGTTGACGAAACATACATCGGGGCTGAGATACATGGTCCGCCAGGGCGTGGAGCCAAAGGTAAAGTGCTCGTAGTCGGGGCTGTAGACCTGAAGGGCAAGTATGCCAACCGTGTACGCTTGAAGGTTATCCCGAACGCAAGTAAGGCTGGTCTTAGCAAATTCATTCAGGACAATGTGGAACTGGATTCCACTATCAAGTCTGACGAATGGGTTGGATACTACGGCCTTGAAAAGCTAGGTTACAAACATGTAATCTCGAAGAGGCTGCCCCATATTCACCGCGTCATTGGCAACCTGAAGACTTGGCTTCGCGGGACACACCACGGCGTTAGCCCACAGCATCTACAAGCATACCTGAACGAGTATACCTTTCGCTTCAACCGCAGGAAGACACCGATGGCGGCGTTTCAGACTGTCTTGGGATTGGCTAAGGAGAGAAAAGGTCCTACATAT
>JBFMAK010000039.1 GCA_040755695.1 Candidatus Diapherotrites archaeon
GGTAACACCACTGATCCTGCAACCTTTCTTTCTCAGATCAAGAAACTATCATTGCGTTTCGGAATCAAAGATGTAACCATGGTTGGGGACAGAGGGATGATAAAGAAAGGCCAGATCAAGGAACTTGATGAGGTTTGCTTTCATTACATCACAGCCATCACCAAACCCCAGATAGAGAGCCTTATTAAAAAAGGTGCCATTCAACTCTCCCTTTTTGATGAGAAACTCTGTGAGGTTACCTTAGATGGTGTTCGTCTTATCTTGAGGCGTAATCCCCTGCGAGCACAGGAGATTAAGGCAGGAAGGCAAGAGAAGATAGATAAGATAAGATCCCTTATTAACAGACAGAATGAATATCTTGCTTCTCATAAAAGGGCTAAGATAGAGACTGCACATAAGTTGATCCAAAATTACATAAATAGATTAAAGGTATCTGGTTTTTGTGCTATCTTGACCCAAGAAAGAGTTTTAACACTCAAGGTAGACGAAGAAGCAAAAGAGAAAGTAGGAGAACTTGATGGATGTTACTGTATCAAGACTGATTTGAATAAAAAGATTGCTACAGCAGAAAAGGTTCATGAGCGATACAAAGATTTAGCCAATATAGAACAGGGTTTTCGTATGATGAAAACAGGGCTTCTTGAGGCCAGGCCAATCAATGTCAGGAAAGAGAAGAGGACACGGGGACATGTCTTTGTGGTTATGTTAGCTTACATTATTACCCATAGATTAAGAAGGCTTTGGGCAGAGATAGATGTTACAATAGAAGAAGGAATAGATGAACTGGTACTTATAACCAGTCAAGAGATACAGATAGGTACGGTATCCTATCAACAGATTCCAGAGCCAAGAGAATTAGGAGTAAAACTCCTTAAGGCTGCTTCCGTCTCTTTGCCAAAGGTCCTACCTTATCGAAATGTAGTTGTAGCCACCAGGAAAAAATTAACCAGTCGTCGTAACCTATAGAAATTAAAATGGTTAAAGAGTATAATTGTTGTTTAAAATTTTGGAACATCCGCTTTAAGGTTATTTTCCCCTTGGTCCGATAAGATTCACCAGTCATTATAATCTGATGGGCGTTATGAGCAATTCGATCCATTACTGAATTAGCCATAATAGGCTCAGGGAATAACACTTGCCAATCC
>JBFMAK010000040.1 GCA_040755695.1 Candidatus Diapherotrites archaeon
CTGATGTTACGCAGGGCTTACCAATGCAAACTGACTTTTCAAGGACTGAAGCTCTTTAAAACTTGCCATTAGTGCCCTCACATACAGCTTCGATTTGAGCGCGAAATGATTGGTAGAGACCTTGGTGCTCATGAGCTCGAGCTTGAAGTACGCATAGATTGAAGCGAAGAAGTGGTTGTTCTGGGTTACGGCTGTGCGCGTCGGCGATTTCGCGATCCCGAGGTTGCTCTTGATCGACTTGTGATATTCCTCCACGTTCCATCGTGTTTGATAGATTGCGGGAATGGCGGGAGCGTCAAGGTCGATGTCACTCGTTGCCAGATACAGGATGCCGGTGCTGCCGTCTTTGTTTGTAAAGACTTTTCTCATGAGCTTCACCGGAAAGGCGAGCCCCTTGAGATAGCACGTGATGGCAGTATCCTGTTCCAGATTGAGCGATTCAATCGATCGAAAGGCGCCCTTGCGTTTGTCGGTGAGCGATAAGGCCACCAGACGGTTTGCCTTCAAAGCGAATATGAAATGTTTCCTACGGTCGACCACCACTTGCATGTTCTCTTTCGAGGAAAACCAAATATCGGCCAAAACATAGCGAAATTTTACTTGATTCTTGATAATTTGATCGAACATGTCCCGCATCATCTGATTCTTGTTGACGGAGGCGCGCCGTTTCGTTTTTCCCGTTTCTTCATCCACATACGGCGTATCCTTCCTGACGATCTCAAACGCGAGCGGTATCGTGCCGGCAGCATTATGGTAGGTCGCATTGAGCAGGTTCATGCCCTTCATGTTCCTTCCCTTGCTATGATCGAAGTGCCACGCCACGATCTCGTTTTCGTCAGTATATGCTTTTTCCACGATCGTGTCGTCGAACGAGATCGCGCCGTCCTCGGTTTCCACTTGCCGTACCCGCGGTTTCACCAAACGCCAGAGATCCTTCGAGGTGTACGGCCGTTCGCCTAAGAATCTGGTGACGGCATCGTGACTGATCGCATGATCGGTCATTGCGGAAAACCCGGTGGCGGTAACGGATTGAAACGAGCTAATGAGATAATCCGTGTAAAGGTCAAGCAGACGCGGATCGACGGGTTGTGCGGTATATTCCTTTTGTTTTGGTGGCATACGTTTTGTTTTTAACGGTAGTATG
>JBFMAK010000041.1 GCA_040755695.1 Candidatus Diapherotrites archaeon
TACTCTATCTATGGGTTAGAAAATGAGCCGATAGGGCCTTGACAAAATGGCCGTTCACTGCGAATCTTTGTGTATCCAAAAGCACAAAGGAGCACATTATGAACGGCCTAACCAACTATATCACAAAAAACCTGTGGGAAGACATCATAACAACATGGTATGTTCTGGTGGATGATGCTTACTGGCGAATAATCCGTAAATGTAAAAGTCCACGGCGAGCCAGTGGGCCTGCGCCGAAGTTCACAGATAGCGAAGTGATTACGGTGGCGTTGATAATCGAGACGTTTTTTCATGGGAACGAAGAACTTGGCTATGCCTTTGTCTTTCAATATCTGTGGGATATGTTTCCCGGGCTGCTAGACTTGGATCGTTTCAATGCTCGACGCAGAGAATTGGTTGGAGTTATCGAGGCAATCCGCTGCGATTTGCGCGATCAAAAGCTGAATGGTTCCGATCCGGTGCGTCTGGTGGATAGCGCTCCGGTGACAGTGGTTACTTATACGCGTGGTTCGCGTTGCACCAGCGTAGTGGGCAATGAATATTTCGGTGTAGTGACCAGCAAAAAGAGCAAGGTCTTTGGTTTTCGGCTGCATCTCACTGCCTCGGTAGATCAGTTGATTGATGAATGGGTGTTGGCACCTTCTTCAATCCCAGACCCGAAAGTTTTGGATGAACTGGTACTCGACTGCCGCAATTTGGTGCTGATTGGTGACAAGATTTACAACGATGCCGAACTGGAAGAGCGCCTTTGGCGCAAACGTGGCATCCTGTTACTACCGTTACGCAAAGACAATCAGAAACAACGTTGGCCTGAAGGTGTGCAAAAGGCATTAGGTCATTTCCGCCATCGGGTCGAAACCGTTTTCAGTGTCTTGACCACTGTCTTCAACGTTGAACGCCCACGAGGACGAAGCTTGGCAGGGTATGTAGTACGCGTGGCTACCTGTATTCTTGCTCATACGCTTAGCTTTTTCCTGGCCTAACCGATCTGGTGTTTCACCTCCTTTGCTCTTTGCCGTGCTGTTTTTTAGTTCGGCTGCTTCACCACGGCTTTTCTCATCTCACTGAACGTTTACCTGCTTTCGCGTCAACGAACTCATAGATAGAGT
>JBFMAK010000042.1 GCA_040755695.1 Candidatus Diapherotrites archaeon
TCGTGATGGTGGTGCTGGCCGCGGCGCTCGCGCAGGGGCTGACCGGGAGACGGCTGGCGAAGCTGCGCGAGGAGCTGGGCGCCGACCGGCGCACGCTCGAGCGCTGGCGGCGGTGGTGGTGTGAGAGCGTTCCGCGCACGGCCTTCTGGATTGCGCTCCGCGGCCGCTTCGATTCTCCGCTCGTCGAGGGCGAGTTGCCGGCTTCGCTGCTCGAGCGAGTCGGCGGGGGCGATGCCGAGGAGGGCCTGCTGCGCTTCCTGCGCCTGATCGAGCCGCTGAGCCGCTCGACGCTGATGGAAGGGCGCTCGTCGAGGGCGGCCTGATGGCGAGGAGGGATCCGCAGAGGACGCACGTCGACACGCTGGACGAGGGCCCTTAGCGTTCGCCGACCCGCTGGAGCGGCGAGCCCATTGGCACGAAAGGAGCCTTCCCCTTGAGCCGAGATCATCACCAGCGCCGCGACGCCTGGTCGCGGCTGCGCTTCTCGATCGTGAGCAGCTTGCTGGCGTCGCCGCCGGAGAGCGGCGAGCTGGGGGACGCGCTGGCCGAGCTCGCTGCGAAGGTCTGGCGCCACCCCCTGAGCGGCGATCCGGTGCGCTTCGGCTTCTCCACGATCGAGCGCTGGTACTACGCGGCGCGCTCGGCGCCGCAGGACCCGATCGGTGCGCTGCGTGCTCGTCCGCGCGCGGACCGCGGTCGCCAGACGAGCGTGAGCGAGGCGCTCGCGGAGGCCCTGCGGTGCCAGCACGGCGAGCACCCCTCGTGGTCCTACACACTGCACGCCGAGAACCTCCTCGCCCTTTCGCGCGAGCGGGCGGAGCTCGCTCCGGTGCCGTCGGTCTCGACGCTGCGCCGCTGGATGAAGGCCAACGGGCTCTACAAGCAAAGGCGCCGGTGCGAGAGGGACACCCCGGGCGCGCGCCGGGCGGCGGAGCGCTTCGAGCTGCTCGAGGTGCGCAGCTTCGAGTCGAGCCACGTGCACGCGCTCTGGCACCTGGACTTCCACCGCGCGTCGCGGCGCGTGCTCACCTCGGAGGGCCGCTTCGTCGCGGCGCAGCTCCTGGGGATCGTGGACGACCGCTCACGGCT